>NZ_JBSXNN010000029.1:0-41629 GCF_056857635.1 Vreelandella sp. L-15
CTGAGAAAAACCAACGCACAAAAAACGGAATCGGTTGACCCATCGTGACCGCTCAGCGTACAAAACTCTCTCCAGCGTGAAGGCCGTGTGCAAATCGGTCACGATCACCGTAATGACCGGTCACGTTCGCCGGAATACGCAGTTGGGCCAGATTGTCATCAAAGCCGAGTTTTCCCAACTTGGTTCTGGCCGTGCCGCGAAGATCGTGGACGCGGCGCTTGTCGAATGAGAAGAGCTTTTTCTCAAAGAGCTTCTTGAGCGCATGGTTCAGCGTGTTTTCACACACATGCGGAGTCCGTGCCTTTTTACTGATCCTGCGAGCTGGAAACACCCAATCACTCCCACAGGAGCGTACTTTCAGTTCATTCAACCATTCCACGGCGGGTTCCGCCAACGGGATATCGATGGCCCTTCTCTTTTTGGTCCTTTCCTCGGGCAGGTACCAGATACGGCTCTCCAGATCGAATTCCGACCAAGGCGCTGCCAGAAGCTCCATTTTTCTCGTACAGGTCGCAATCAACAAAGCACAGGCCAGGTAGTTTTCACGGCTGAACTGCGCCGGAATCACCCGGAGCTTGTTGAAGAACTCGATAACCTCGGGTTCCGTCATTGGGTAGTTGGCGGCCTTCTCCTCCCCGCCGGCGTCCCGGGGGCGGAATGGCGAGGCTGGATTGAACCTGGTGACGTCCAATTTGATGCCATGATCAAACAGGTTTCTCAGCAGGCGCATCAAATCATTTGATAGGGTTGGGCGGGGCTTATTGTCGTCATAGCCAGTGGCCACGTCCCGCAGGATTTCACTGATATCCACTGGTCGGATCTTTTCAAGTTCCACCTTTCCGATGCGCCAGGCGACCTCACGCTCGTACAGGCTCTTCTCTTTATGGTGGGACGCGATTTCTCGTTTGCGAAGCTCGTAGTAGTCCGCGTACAGGTCATTTAGCGTTTTGAAGGGGTTTTGGTTGACCTTCTGCCGCTCCTGAACCGGGTCAGCACCCTCACGCTTGATCGCCAACCTCAGCTTCGCCGCCTCATCACGGGCGTCGGCCAATGACCAGTCGTCCACCTTGCCGATGGTGTATTCGCGCCGGAGCTTGGTAGCTGGGGTGGTATAGCGCAGCATCCAGTAGGCATCGCCGCGCTTCGGGGTCATGAGGTAGAGGCCATTGCCGTCGGCATGTCGCACGGATGGATTCTCTTTGATCAGTTTCTTGACGGTCTTGTCGTGTAGCTTGCCCACTTTCCTGCCTTAAAAAAATTGGGGAGTACAATCTCGCTGATACAATATAGCGAGAAAATACTCCCCAATCTACTACCCATCACTACCCAAACTTGGCAGAACTTACATGAACGCGGTGACTGTAAAAATTACATAACCATTTGATTTTTAAAGAACTAAAGAACAACGATAAACACCCAAGAACATCACTCTATGTTTTGAATCTGCTCCCGCATCTGCTCGATCAACACCTTCAGCTCCACCGCGCAGCGGGTCGTCTCTGCTACCACCGATTTTGACGAGAGCGTATTGGCTTCCCGGTTAAGCTCCTGCATCAGGAAATCCAGGCGGCGGCCTTTGGGGCCTTTTTGGGCGAGCTGGTGGCGCACTTCTTCAATGTGCGCGGTCAGGCGGTCGAGTTCTTCATCCACATCGGCTTTTTGGGCGACCAGTACCAGCTCGGCTTCCAGGCGTTGGGGATCGAGTTCGGTTTTGGCGACTTCTAAGCGCTCTAGCAGCTGGGCGCGTTGGCGTTCCAGAATCTGCGGCAGCAGGCTGCGTACGGTGGCTACTTGCTCGCTGACGGCGTCCAGGCGAGTGGTGATCATCTCGGCCAGTTTTTCGCCTTCCCGGGCACGGGCGTCGATCAGTTCATCCAGCGCTTGGTTAAAGAGCGCGTTGGCGGCGGCTTTGATGGCGTCTTGGTCGAGGTGCTGGGTTTCCATCACGCCGGGCTGGTTGAGCAGTGCCAGCGTGGTGGGCGGCACGGCGCTGGGCACCTGCTGCTGAATGGCAGCCAGGGCGTCTGCAATCTCTTTTAGGCGCTGGGCGTTCACTGCCGGTGCTTGGGCGGTGTCGGCGCTCTCGAACCGCACGCTGCACTCTACCTTGCCTCGGGCCAGGCGCGTGCGCAGTGCTTCGCGCAGCAACGGCTCTAAATCTCGCAGGCTTTCATGAAGGCGAAAGTGCGGCTCTAGGTAGCGCTGGTTCACCGAGCGAATCTCGACCTGCAGGGTGCCAAACGGGGCGGCCTGCTCGGTGCGGGCGAAGGCGGTCATGCTGTGTACGCGGCGGGAAGCGGCCATAAGTCGATGCATCCTTTCCATCAATGTGATTCCGGACAGTCTAACCGATAGGCCCATCCGCGCACGCTCAGACGTGTACAATAGAGGGCTTTTCCACTTTTAAGATGATGTGAGGTGCTATGCGTCCTGATGTAGTTCGCCCCAGCGGTCGCGAGGCCGACCAGCTCCGTGAGATTCGCTTGACCCGTGATTACACCCGCCATGCGGAAGGCTCCGTGCTGGTGGAGTTTGGCGATACCAAGGTGCTGTGTAACGCGAGCGTGGAAGCGGGCGTGCCGCGCTGGCTGCGCGGTAAAAATCAGGGCTGGATTACCGCCGAATACGGCATGCTGCCCCGCGCCACCCACTCCCGCAGTGGCCGCGAAGCGACCCGCGGCAAACAGGGTGGCCGCACGCTGGAGATTCAGCGGCTGATTGGCCGCAGCCTGCGCGCAGCGGTGAATTTGAAGAAGCTGGGTGAGTTCACCATTACCGTGGATTGCGATGTCATCCAGGCCGATGGCGGCACGCGTACGGCGGCGATTACCGGCGGCTGCGTGGCGCTGGTGGATGCGCTTCGCTACCTGCAGCGAGAAAAGAAGATCAAGGGCGACCCCTTCAAGCAGCTGGTCAGCGCGATCTCGGTGGGCATCTACAAAGGCGTGCCGGTGCTGGACCTGGATTACCCCGAAGATAGCAAAGCCGACACCGACCTGAACGTGGTGATGACCGAAAGCGCCGAGCTGATTGAAGTACAGGGCACGGCGGAAGCGGGCGCGTTCAGCCGCCAGGAACTGAACGCCATGCTGGACCTGGCCGAAAAAGCCGGTGAAGAGCTGCGCGAGAAGCAGCGTGAAGCGCTGGGCATCCGCGGTTAAGGGAACTCGGTATTACGGAGTCCTGAACGCAACAGGCCAGCGGTAAGCTGGCCTGTTGCCGGTGCGACGCGGGAAGTAGCTAACGCTTAAAGCGCTAGATCATACTCAACGATCAGCGGTGCGAACTCGGAGAAGGTCGCATCGTAATCAATCCACGCGTCGACCACGTGACGACGGAAGTTGGGGCCGACCAGTTGGTAGTCGATCCGCCAGCCTTCTTGACGATCACGGGGCACGTCTTGGTCAAGTTTTGGCCACCAGGTGTACTCGCCTGCATCGCGATTAATTTCGCGGAAGGTGTCGATAAAGCCGGTGGGGCCAAGCACCTGATCCATCCAGGCACGCTCTTCCGGGCGGAAGCCCGAGGTGAGCTGGTTGTCCGACCAGTTGGCCAAATCGATGGTTTTATGGGCGATGTGCCAAGTACCGCAGATGATGTATTCGCGTCGTTTGCGGGACATCTTCGTCAGGTACTCTTGGTACTGCTCCATAAACGCCTGTTTGGCTTTTTGGTCACTTCCATCAGGCATCAAGAACGTGGCGATGCTGAAGCGGTCATAATCCGCTTGCAGAAAGCGCCCTTCGTGATCGCACTGAGGGAACCCCAAGCCATACATAATGGCTTTGGGGATTTTGCGGCAATAGAGTGCCACACCGGAGAAACCATCCTCCTCGGCATCCAGGAAGTAGCCTTCGTAGCCTTCCGGATAGAGGATGTGGTCACCCAATTCGAAACTTTTCGCCTTGATGTTCTGCACGCAGACCACGTCGGCATCCTGCTGAGCCAGCCAGTCCAGGAAGCCACGGTCGACGGCATCACGTATACCATTGACATTGATGCTGGCAATTTTCATAAATCGTCCCTTTTGCGTCGCTGCTGTATGATACCCGACGTTTAGACGTTTGGGTAAAGGCAGCGAGTAAAACTTGCCATTTACCCTACTTTTATTGTTGCTTTCGTGCCGATTGAAACCTACCGCTTAGTGAGGAATGCCGTGGCCACCACTCTACAACCCTACCAGCGCGATTTCATTGCTTTTGCCATTGAACAGGGCGTACTTAAGTTTGGCGAGTTTACGCTGAAATCTGGCCGCGTTAGCCCCTACTTTTTTAATGCTGGGCTGTTCCAAACCGGTCGGGCGCTGGCCAAGCTAGGCCGCTTTTACGCCCAGGCCATTGTAGATAGTGGCTTGAAAGCCGACGTGCTGTTTGGCCCGGCCTACAAAGGCATTCCGCTGGCGGCGGTCACCGCGGCGGCGCTGGCCGACCACCACGACCTGGATATGCCTTACTCCTTCAATCGCAAAGAAGCCAAAACCCACGGCGAAGGCGGCAACATTGTGGGCGCGCCGCTGTCTGGCGATATTTTGATCATTGATGACGTGATCACCGCAGGCACCGCGATCCGTGAAGTAATGGGCCTGATTGAGCAGAGCGGTGCCCGTGCCGGTGGGGTGATCATTGCCCTGGACCGCCAGGAGCGCGGCCAAGGCGAACAGAGTGCCATTCAAGAAGTGCAGGCGCAGTATGGCATGCCGGTGGTCAGCATCGTGTCGCTTGAGCAAGTGCTCACGTATCTGGAAGAGCACGCGGGCGGCGAGATGCTCGCCTACGCCGATGCGGTACGCACTTACCGCGACCAGTACGGCATTGCCGGGTAAGTCTAGATCGCGAGGGCGCCGGCGTAATCCTGCTGGCGCCACGCTTCATAGCTCACCACCGCTACCGCGTTGGAGAGATTCAAACTACGGTTATTAGGCTGCATGGGGATGCGCAGTTTATGTTCCGCCGGAAGCATGGCGTGCACTTCTGGAGAGAGCCCGGCGGTTTCGGAGCCGAACAGCAGCACATCCCCCGGTGCGAAGTTGGCATCACTGTGGGCGCGGGTGCCCTTGGTGGTAATCGCCCAGATGGTGCGCCCCTGCATGGCGGTGTAAAACGCCGTAAAATCCGCGTGACGGGTCACGTTGGCAAGGTCGCGGTAGTCTAAACCAGCGCGGCGCAGCTTTTTCTCTTCGAGATCAAAGCCCAGCGGCTCGATCAAATGGAGACGGCAGCCGTTGTTCGCCACTAGGCGCATAATGTTGCCCGTATTGGGAGCCATGCGCGGCTCGAATAGCGCTACTTCAAACATCACCACCTGCCTATGAGTTACCTGCTGTATTAGCCTGCTGCGCCTTCGTCAGCGCTGCTGATTGTAATAGAAATTGCCCCGAAACACTTGTAGAGGTCACCCTTCGCCATGACGCCCCAACCGCCAAAGAGCATTCTTAGCCGTATCAAAGGGCTCAACCCACGCCAGCAAGAAGCGGTGCGCTATATCGATGGCCCCTGCCTGGTACTGGCGGGTGCGGGGTCGGGCAAAACCAGCGTGATCACCACCAAGATTGCCTACCTCGTGCAAGAGTGTGGCATGAGCGCACGCAAAATTGCTGCAGTGACCTTTACCAACAAGGCCGCCCGAGAGATGAAAGAGCGGGTGGGCCAGATGCTGAAGGGCAAGGAGGGCCACGGGCTGACGGTCTCGACCTTCCACAACCTGGGGCTCAACATCATTCGCGGCGAGCTGAAAACCTTGGGCTACAAGCCGGGGTTTTCGCTGTTCGACCCGGAGGATGCCAAGGCGCTGCTGCGCGACTTGATGAATAAAGACGCTCAGGTGGATGCCGAGCAGATCAACGCCGTGCAGGCCAAGATATCCCAGTGGAAAAACGACCTGGTGCTGCCCGGGGATGCGCTCTCGTTCGCTGCCGACGATGATGAACACTTCGCCGCGCGCGTCTATGAAGCCTACGTTCGCCACCTGAAAGCCTACAACGCGGTGGATTTCGACGACCTGATTCTACTGCCCGTGGTGCTCTTGCAGCGTGACCCGGAAGCGCTGGCCCGCTGGCGGCGAAAAATCCATTACATGCTGGTGGATGAGTACCAGGACACCAACGTCTCCCAGTATCTGCTGGTAAAGCTGCTGATGGCCGAACGCGCCACCTTTACCGTGGTCGGCGACGACGACCAGTCGATTTACGCCTGGCGGGGCGCACGGCCGGAAAACCTGGTCACCCTGGGGGAGGATTTCCCGCGCTTGAAAGTCATCAAGCTGGAGCAGAACTACCGCTCTACCGGCACGATACTGCGCGCCGCCAACACGCTGATTGCCAACAACCCCCACGTCTACGACAAAACCCTGTGGTCGGAGATGGGTGACGGCGCGCCGATTCGCGTGGTGGTGAACCGCCATGAGGAGGCGGAAGCGGAGCGGGTGGCCAGCGAGATGCTGACGCGTCGCATTAAAGAAAACGCCGAATGGCGGGATTTTGCGGTGCTTTACCGGGGCAACTTCCAGGCGCGGCTGCTGGAATTGAAGCTGCAGCACTACCAGATTCCGTACAAGCTCTCCGGCGGCACGTCGTTTTTCTCCCGCAACGAGATCAAAGACGCCATGGCGTATCTGCGCCTGCTGATCAACCCTGCCGACGACAACGCCTTTTTGCGCATCGTCAACGTGCCCCGCCGCGAAATTGGCCCCGGTACGCTGGAAAAACTCGCCAACTATGCCACCGAGCGCTCGATCTCGCTGTTTGCTGCCTGCCATGAGCTAGGGCTTGAACAAACCCTGCCTACCCGCGCCGTGGAGCGCCTCTCGCGCTTTACCCACTTTATTGATGGTGTGCGCAAGCGGATGGATCAGGGCGATGCCATTGCCGCGATCCGCGATATGCTGCGGGATATGGATTACGAGGCGTGGCTCTACCAAAACGCCAGCACCCCTACTATTGCCGAGCGGCGCATGGCCAACGTATGGATTTTGATTGATCAATTAGAGAAGTCGCTGAACCGCGATCCGGAAGACGCAGATGACTCTACCGCAACAGAAACCGACGGCGTAGAAGCGGCCATTTCACGCTTAGTGCTGCGGGATATTTTGGAGCAACAGGCCGAAGAGGATGACTCTGACCGGGTGCAGCTGCTCACCATGCACGCCTCGAAAGGGCTAGAGTTCCCCCACGTTTACTTGATGGGCCTGGAGGAGGATCTGCTGCCCCACCGTAACGCTATCGAAATGGGCACCGTAGAAGAAGAACGGCGTTTAGCCTACGTGGGCATTACCCGCGCCCGACGCACGCTAACGCTGACGCTGGCCCGCCAGCGCAAGGCCTATGGCGAGCTGATGGACTGCCAACCCAGCCGCTTTTTGGATGAGCTGCCCGCGGATGATTTGGAGTGGGAGGGCCGCGCCGATAAAGAGGACCCGGAGAAAAAGCAGGCACGCGGCAAGGATGCCATTGCAGGGCTGCGCTCGCTGCTGGGATAAGCGTGCTGGGCAAGCGCTATGTATCGCGCAAAAAAATATCCACAGAGGGTTTGGAGCACCCACCTGTGGATATTTTATAACGCCTGGCCTCCCCACCCCATGAGGGCGGGCTGCTAACGCTTACTGTACTTGCGAGACCATGTAATCAACCACGGCCATAATCTCTTCATCGGAAGCGCTGCTACCACCACGCGGCGGCATCACGCCTTTACCGTTGAAGACGCTTTGGTAGAGTGCATCGGTACCCTGCTCAATACGCGGCCCCCAAGCTTCAGCGTCGCCAATCTTCGGTGCACCCGCCACGCCAGCGGCGTGACACGCCACACAGCCCACACTGGCGTAAAGCGCTTCACCGTCTAAACCGCTGCCACCGCTGGAAGCGTCTTCTTCACTGGCGACTGCTTCATCTTCGCTGGCCACAGCATCTGCCGTCGCCATCTCGTCGCTACCACTCTCGTCAGTTGCTTCGGCAGCCGCGCCTTCATCACCGCCACCTAGCTCAGGAACTTCCATGACAGGCTCGACCATATACGCTGTCACCGCTTCCATTTCTTCGTCTGACAGGTTGGGGTTGCCGCCACGGGCAGGCATTGCGCCAATACCATTAATGGCGTGGTCTAGCAGCGTGGCAAAACCTTGCTCAGTACGCTCAGCCCAGGCCGCTTCGTCACCGCGCACCGGTGCTCCAGCGGCACCCGTTTCGTGGCACGCCATACAGACGTTGTTGTAAATACCGGCACCGTCAATTTCACCACCACCGCCACTGCTGGCCGCGGCCGGAGCTGCCGCCGTACCACAGTCTTGGCCTTGAAGGCAGAGTTGTCCTACCGGCGCTAGGCGCTCAGCGATTGCGTCACGCGCTGCATCTTGGGCATAAGCACCGGATGTGCCTGCCATGACGCCGAGGGCCGCCAGCCCGCTCATGATCAGCTTAGATTTCACTCTCACCACCTCTTGAGTTTTATGTAATAAACGCGTTGCGCTTCAAAACGAGTGCGTCCGTTTTTGCTTATGCTGACTACCTAGCGCTTGGAGACACCGCTCTTGCCGAAGTGCGGCCATGCCACTGTCGATGAACGCTGCCACCGGGACACCGAAACGCCAAGACATACGTATAGAGTTAGTATACCGAGAACATAAAGGGTAAGAAAATGCTACTAAGCGCGGCAATTCAACCCACGGTAATGGTGCTCATTCGTTGCGACCGCTGAAGACGACTTCAATACCACCCTAACAGGCGCTCGCGCCCCCGTAGTTCGAAGCCTGTGTGGTCATATACACGCCGTGCGGGTGTGTTTTGCGCATCGACCGTTAAGCTCAGGCTCTGCGCCCCAGCCTCGGCGGCCAACGTTTGCGCATGGCCGATGATGGCTCTCCCCAACCCTTGGCCCCGCCATTCGGGCACCAGCCCCATCAGTTGCAGGCTCCAGTGTGAGGAAGAGGTGCCCAGTAACAATACCCCCACCTCTCGCTGCTGGTACGTCAACCCAAACCAATGCGATGGTTGAGACGACCCCGCCTGAGCCTGGAACCCCGCCAGCAAAGTCGTCACGGGCAGTGCATCGCGCAGCGCTGGGCAATCCAACGACGCTTCCCCCACCCGCGCCAACAGCGCATGCTGCTCAGCCAGAGGAAACATCGTGAACGGACGTAACCCCAGCGATGGCTGGGGAGCAACGGGAGTTTGGCATGTCCATACCCGATGCTCCAGCGTGGCCATGGCCCGCATTCCGCCATGAACCAGCGTTCTTTCCCATGCATCCCACAGCGCGGGTAGCACCACATGGCACAACGCGATGGGCTCGCGACTTACCCACTCTCGTAGGGCGTTTAACAAGGGCAGCGCGGCATCGACGTGTCTGGGCAACCATAGCTGCGCCGTTTGGCTCGACAGCGGCTGCACCCAAGCAGCCGCGAGAATATGCTCGCCCGTCATGGCCACCCATAGGCCTCGCCAATCGGCCGAGCGGGCCGTGGTCAGGGCGTGCTGCAAATCCGCCTGCTGGGTAGTGTCATGAACGGCTGCCAAGTGCAGCAGTGCCTCGCGACGTCGATGCTCGGGGCAGGGCATTACCTGATAGCCGCTGGCGTGCTGGCTCTGCGCGTCATTCGTCACCGTATGCTTCCTTGGTTTGTAGACCTTTGAGATAGATCACCCTACGAAAGAATAGTAGGCCTTTTCGAGCCGCTTAAGTTTTCGTTAAGTAAGCTCAGCGAGAGTGTCGGGAAATACGATGGAGATCGCCCGATGACTCATCTACGTGCACTGCCTCTAACGCCGTTATGCTGGCGAGAAGCGCTCAGTGACCAGGAACACGCACAGCTAAAGCACCTGATACGAGCGCGTTTTGCTCAGCAGCATCAGGCCACGATTCAGCACTTTTTACCGCGCCTGTTCGGGCTGTGGCAGGCCGAGCAGCCTCATGCCGCAGTGGGCGTTCGCATCGCCGACGGTGAACCGCTTTTTTTAGAACGCTACTTGAATGCCCGCGCCGAGCACGTGCTCGACGAACGCTTCGGTAGCGCTCCGCACCGCCAGGATATCGCTGAGATCGGCAATTTAGCCAGCCTGCGCCCTGGTTTGCAGCGCCCACTGTTCCTCCATTTAGCCCACCAGCTTGCCGCAGAAGGCATCGCTTGGCTGCTGTTCACGGCCACCCCAGAAGTCGCCAACGGCCTGCGTCGGTTAGGCTTCGAGCCTCAACCGATCACCCCAGCCGACCCGACCCGCCTGGGGGATGAGCTTCCGCTATGGGGACGCTATTACGCGCATCACCCGTGGGTGATGGCGGGCGACTTACAGCGCGCCATGCGCACGTTTCAGGCCTCTCGTATGCCGTCGAACCTTACTTGGCAGGAGGTGGCTCATGCCCACTCAGCCTAACGCCTTGCTGGCACGTATCGAACGCTATGCGTCCAGCGCGTCTCAACGAATCGCACTGACCGACGGCCGTCTGGCGCTCTCGTACGCGGACGTCCTCGAGCAAATCGGTCGCCGCCGCCAGCGGCTGCGCGACGTTGACGCACGGCGGGTCGCCCTGGCGCTGGATAACGGCTTGGAGTGGGCACTATGGGACTTGGCGCTGATGATGGAAGCATGCGTGGCCGTGCCCATTCCCGAGTTTTTCAGCGACCAGCAGCGCCGCCACATCGTACAGCAAGCCGGTCTCGATAGCTGGATTGGCCACGGCGGCGCCCCCTACGGCTTTGAACCCAGCGATGACGCTGCCATCCAGCGACGTCACGTCGAACATCCTCCCGCGTTACAGACAGGCACCACACGCATCACGTTTACCTCGGGCACTAGCGGCGCGCCTAAAGGGGTGTGCTTGGATAATCAGGCGCTACTGGCCGTCACGGAAAGCCTTGCCAGCGTCGTGGCACCGCTCGATATCCGTCGTCATCTCGCCCTGCTGCCGCTCTCCACGCTGTTGGAGAACATCGGTGGCCTTTATCTACCGCTGTGGTTAGGGGCCTGTAGCGTGCTGCCCGGCATGGCAGAACTCGGTTGGCAGGGTGCCAGCGGTTTTCAAGCTCCCCTCGCCCTCGAGGCAATCGACCGTTACCAGCCCAATAGCCTGATCGCCGTTCCACAGCTGCTACAGGCACTGGTGGATGAAGCCCCCAAGGCGCCCCGTAGCCTCTGCTTTGTGGCGGTGGGCGGGGCGACGGTGGCACCGACCCTTCTGGCCAATGCCCAGCAAAGCGGCTGGCCGGTGTACGAAGGCTACGGTTTATCGGAGTGTACGTCGGTGGTGTGCCTGAACCGGCCTGGCGAACCGAACTGCGGCGTCGGCCGCCCGTTGCCACACGCGCAGGTTCGGCTGGATGACAACGGCCAGCTGCTCGTGCGCGGCGCACTGATGCTGGGCTATCTCGGTGAAGCGCCCAATGGCGAGTGGTATGCCACTGGCGATATCGGTCAGTGGCACGGCGATGCGATTTTGCTCGACGGCCGCCAACGGGAGGTGTTCATCACCGCTTACGGGCGCAACGTCAATCCGCAGTGGGTCGAGGGCGAGCTCTGCACGCAGCCCGTCATTGCACAGGCCATGGTCTACGGCGAAGCGTTGCCCGCTAACCGTGCGCTGATCGTCCCCGCCTCTGCCCGCATCACCGATGCCGATATTAGCGCAGCCATAGAGGCTGCCAATCGAGCGCTGCCCGACTATGCCCAGGTGCATGCCTGGCAGCGTGCCGCCCCTTTTACTCCGCACAACCAGCAACTGACGGCCAATGGCCGACTGCGCCGCGACACGCTTTTGGCAGCCTATGGCCATTGGCTTCAGAGCGCCCCACACACCCTCAAAGAAGGAGCAACACCATGACCGCTTACCAACAGCTGCAAGACGCCACCCAAGAAGCACGTCATTGGCTACTGACGACGCCCATCGTCAATCGCGCCCTGGCGGGTAACGTCACACGAGAGGAGTATCTTGCGTTTCTCGGCCAGGCGTATCACCACGTGCGCTTCACCGTACCACTGATGATGGCCTGCGGTGCACGACTGCCTGACCATCTGAACTGGCTACGTACTGCGCTGGTCGAGTACATCGAAGAGGAGAACGGCCACGAGCAGTGGATTCTGGACGATATCCGCGCCGCTGGCGGTAACGCGGACGCCGCCGCAGCGGCCACCCCAGACCCCGCCACGCGGCTGATGGTGGCCTGGATTCGCGATACGGTCGAGCACGGTAATCCCGTGGCCTTTTTTGGCATGGTGCAGGTACTCGAGGGCACCAGCACGGCGCTGGCGACCCAGGCCGCCGAACGCTTACAGGCGAGCCTCTCGCTGCCCGATAGCGCGGTGCGCTATCTCACTTCCCACGGCAGTCTGGATATTGGCCACCTGGCGTTTTTCGAAGAACAGATCAATCGGTTAGGCACGGAGGACCTGGCCGTGGTGATCGATAGTGCCAACATGTTTTATCGCCTGTACGGCGCGATGTTTAGAGGCATCGAGGCACGCTGTGCAGGTCACAGCGCGGCAGAGGAGCTGAGCCATGCGCTGGCCTAGCGAGGGGACGCTGACTGACGGGTGGGCCAACCAGCGGGTGCTGTTGACCGGGGCTAGCGGCGGCATCGGTGCCGCCCTGGCCGAGGCACTGGTTCAGCGTGGCGCACGGCTACTGATCACGGGCCGCAACCCAACGGCACTCGATGCGCTGGTCGCGCAGTTTCCCGAGCACATCGACGCGGTGTGCGCCGACTTGACCCTTGCCGAGGATCGCCACCGCCTCATCGGAGCGGCTCATCTAGCTGGCTGCAACATGCTGATCAATGCGGCGGGGAGCAATCAGACAGGCTTTTTCGACACGACCACTGACGCTGACATCGAGCAGCTCATTACCATCAACCTGACCGCCACACTGCAGCTGACCCGCGCCCTGCTGCCGCAACTGATGGCCCATCCCCAGGCGACCATCGTGACGCTCGGCTCTACGTTTGGTCAGTTGGGTTATCCAGGCCAAGTCTCCTACTGTGCCACCAAGTTCGCGCTACGCGGCTTTAGCGAAGCGTTACGACGTGAACTGGCCGATACGCGGGTACGAGTCATGTACATCGCTCCTCGCGCCACGCGCACTGCCATGAATTCGCCGCAAACCGACGCGCTGAACGCGGCGCTGGGTAACGCCGTCGATATGCCCAGCGCGGTGGCGCTGGCAATCGTCCGGGCTGTCGAACATCGCCGCGAGGAGCTGCAAATTGGTCGACAGGAGCGTTTCTTTACCCGCTTGAACTCCCTTTGGCCAGGCGCGGTGGATCGCGCCCTGCTACGTCAACTTCCCATGATTCGCCGCTTTGTGACTTCGAAGGAGCCCACACCATGACGCGTTCGATCGACATGTTCACTACGAAGGCTTTGCGTCGCACGCTGTTCGCCACCGCTGTTGGACTGTTCAGCCTGCCCAGCGTTGCCAGCGACCTCGACACGCCGACAGTCGCCGACACCCTAGCAGAGTTACAACAGCGCTGGGCAGAGATTCAATACGCCTTACCACAGGAGCAGCAAGAAGCCGCCTTGAGCCAGTTAGGGGATTACGCCGACCAGTGGGTCGAGCGCTATCCGGAAGCTGCCGAGCTGCATATTTGGGCAGGTATCGTTCGCTCCAGCGAAGCGGGGGCCAATGGTGGGCTGGGCGCGCTGGGACTGGTGAAGGAAGCCAAACGAGAGTTCGAGACGGCGCTCGAGCTCGATCCGCTGGCGCTCGAAGGCTCGGCGTATACCAGCTTGGGAGCGCTCTACTACCAAGTACCCGGCTGGCCGATTGGGTTCGGCGATGACAAGAAAGCCGAGTGGCATTTGCAGCGCGCTTTGGCCATTAATCCCGAAGGGATCGACAGCCTCTATTTCTGGGGCGACTATTTACATGAGCAAGGCCGCGATGCCGAAGCACGCCAAGTCTTGGAGAGTGCGCTCTTGGCACCGCCCAGAGAGGGCCGCGAATTGGCCGATAGCGGCCGCCGTGGCGAGATACGTCAGCTACTCGCTGAGCTAGAATAGCCCCGATAGAACAAGGAGCCTTATGCGCATTTTGTTGGTAGAAGACGACCCTAGCTTAGCCTCGGGTATCCGTTTGGCGTTAAAGCCCGAACACTACACCGTGGACCACCTGAGCGATGGGGCGACCGCGCTCAATGCGCTCACCGAGGGCGAGCCGTTCGATGCGGTGATTCTTGACCTGGGATTACCGCGCCTGGACGGCATGGAAGTGCTGAATGCCGTGCGTCGTCACGGCAGTCACGTTCCCATTCTCGTTCTCACTGCCCGCGATGCGGTGGATAACCGCATCGCGGGGCTCGACGCAGGGGCCGACGACTACCTCATCAAACCCTTCGAGGTGGCTGAGCTCAAGGCCCGTTTGCGCGCTCTGTTACGGCGCAGTCAAGGACAAACCAGCAGCCTGCTCACCTATCGGGGGATTACGCTAGATCCTCATACGCTGCACGTTGGCTACCAGGGGGCGTCCGTAACGCTATCTCGCCGCGAGCTGACGCTACTGCAGGAGTTCATGAGCCATCCCGGCCGCGTCTTCACCCGCGACACGCTCACGCGGCTCGTCTACGGCTGGGAAGAGGACGTCGAGAGCAATGCCATTGAGGTGCACATTCACCACCTGCGGCGAAAACTGTTTTCCGATGTTATTCGTACCGTACGCGGCATCGGCTACGTCATGGATAAACCCACTAAGGACGAGGCATGACATCGATTCGTCAACGCACCTTGGGGCTGGCCCTCTTAGTATTTGGTGCCAGCATGCTAGTGATTGGTTTCATTAGCTATCGCTATGCCGCCCATGAGATCGAAGAGCTTTATGATGCCAGCCTGGCCCAGAATGCACGCCTGCTAGAAGGGTTACTGCAAGCACCGCTGCCCGATGACGACCGCGATGTTCTACTAAACAGCTTGGAAAATGCGCTGCTACGCGCCGAGCAGTCGGATAAACGCTTTGCAGGGCACCGTTATGAAAGCAAGCTGGCCTTTCAGCTATGGGAAGAGGACCGACTGTTACTACACTCCGCCAGTGCCCCCGATGCTTCGCTAGCGCAGCAACCCGTTGGCTACTCCACGCTGACCGTTGGGGAGCACGACTGGCGAGTGTATGTGCTAGATGTGCCAGACTCCTCAAGCCGTGTGGTGGTCAGCGAACGTGAAGACGTGCGCGGCGAGCTAATCAGTGCCGTGGCGCTGCGCACCTTGCTGCCGGATCTTATCGGTTTGCCTTTCTTAACACTGCTGCTTTGGTGGTCGATTGGCTGGGGGCTGGCCCCTCTATCTCGCATGGCGGAGCAAATCCGCGACCGCGACCCGCATAATCTAAAGCCCCTATCACTCTATCCACTGCCCCAGGAGCTAGACACCATAGCCGGTGCGCTCAACCGGCTGCTGGAGCGGCTGCGCCAGCTGCGCGTGCGCGAGAAACGCTTTATTGCCGACGCCGCCCACGAGCTGCGCACCCCGCTGGCCGTGCTGGACCTTCACGCCCAGAATGCTCTCACCGCCGATAATGCGGAGGACCGCGAAGAGTCGCTGCACCACCTGCGCAGCGGCGTTGCCCGCTCGACGCGGCTGGTCTCCCAACTGTTAACGCTGGCCCGCCTGGACCCTGAAGAGGAACCGTTGCCTGAACTGCGCCATGCCAACGTGCTGCTGGAAACCCGAGAAACCCTGGCCAAGCTCTCGCCACTGGCGGCAGAGCGCCAACAGCAACTGCTGTTAGATGCCGATGACCAAGCCGACTGGACGATGGAAGAGGAGCCTGGCGCGATTGAAACCCTAGTGCAAAACCTCGTCGGTAATGCGATTCAACACTCTCCCGAGCAAAGTACCATCACGGTTACCCTAGAATCGGACTTACTGGGCATCACGCTGATGGTAGATGACCAAGGGCAGGGCATACCGATTCACGAGCGCAGCCGGGTAGTAGAACGCTTTCAGCGCGCAGGCCCAGGGGCGGGAGCAGGGCTAGGGTTATCCATCGTCGAGCGTCTAGTAAAGCGCCATGAAGGCTTACTGCGACTCGAAGATGCCCCCGGTAATGGCCTGCGCATCAGAGCAGTATTAGCAAGAGACGCGCTGACCCAGCGCCATGCAAAAGAATGAGAAAAAATGTAACACCGGCGGACTCTTAAGATTGTGATAAGAATTCCGTGCAAATGTGAAGGTACAGAGCAGGCGTGTGGTTAATGATCTGCTTCTTCACACCACGGAGGTACCCCCGATGACTACATTACTGAACACCCATAAGCCGTTAGTGCAATTTGGCGCCACCCCGTTACTGACCACACCCGCGCCCAAGCACTTAACCCCTGAAAGCCCAGCGATGTCCGTGCTGACCGATTTTACCCAGGTTATGCCGCAGTCCATTGCGGGCGATACCCCGATTGATGACGCCCACCTGAAAATGCGCCATGGCGGCATTCGCTTACTGTTCGTGATGGACAAACAGGCTCACTGTGTCGGTGTAATGACCGCCAAAGAGGTGATTGGCACTCGGCGTATCAACCTTGCCATGCAGCAGCGCAACCTGGAACGCGCAGAAGTCACCGCCGCCATGATCATGACGCCCTGGGAAAAGCTCAGCGCCATGCCCTTAGAGCAGTTGGCATCGCTGACCATTGAAGATTTATTGCTCTCCATGGAAAGCTTCACCGAACAGCACCTGCTGATCACCGAGCGTAAGCCGAATCAGGAATTGAGCGTTCGCGGCATCATCTCTGCCACTGATATTCAGACAGTGATGGGTAGCCGAATCCCCGCCAAGCTACCCACCACGGTGGTACCCATGGCGCGCAGCTTTGCAGATATCTGCCAAGTGATTACCGGACACGATCTATAAGCCCTAAAATTAAAGGCACTGATATTAATAGTACTGTGATTAAAAGTACTGTGATTAAAAATACTGTGATGAAAGTAACCCGTTTTTAAGCAGTTTATGCACGCAAACGCCCCTTATCGAAAGATAAGGGGCGTTTTGTTTGCCTGCTTAGCCGTCCTGCTTAGCCATAGAGGCTAAGCAGGCCAAGGTGCTAACAAACGGGTTAGAACATACTTGCATTCACCAAGAGATGCGCTGCGATGCTGGCCACGTAGCCCAGAAAAATAGCGGGCACCCAGCGCAGGTGAACCGCAAAAGTGTAGATGCCTCGTGCCTGGCCCATCAGTGCCACGCCAGCAGCGGACCCCATGGAGAGCAGGCTACCGCCTACCCCTGCGGTCAGCGTAATCAGCAGCCAGTTGCCTTCCGACATCTCCGGTGCCATCGAGAGCACGGCAAACATCACGGGGATGTTATCTACCACTGCAGAAATTAGCCCCAACACAACGTTGGCCCATACCGGGTCCCAGCCGCCGTAGAGTGTCTCGGAGAGCAGGCTCAGGTAGCCCATAAACCCAAGGCCCCCCACACACATCACCACTCCGTAGAAGAACAGCAGCGTATCCCACTCGGAGCGGGCAATTTTGCTGAAAATATCAAACGGCACCACGCTACCCAGTTGCTCCAGCTTTTGCCAGTCGCCACGGCGAGAGTAGCGCTCACGCTTGCGTTCCAGAGAGCGCGGCAGGCTGCGGCGCAGGTAGTAGCCGAAGAACTGCAGCAGCCCTAGACCAAACATCATGCCCATGGCAGGCGGTAGGTAAAGGATTGAGTGGCATAGCACCGAGATCGCCACGGTAATTAAAAACAGGACGATGATGCGTTTAGCGCCACGTTTCATCCAAACGTTCTCGGTGAGCGCGGCTGGCTGACGGTTAACAAGGAAGAAGTTCATGATTACCGCAGGCACCATGAAGTTTACTATCGCGGGGATTAACAACGCGAAGAAGCCTTCAAAGGGCACTTGTCCTGCCTGCCACACCATCAGCGTGGTGATATCACCAAACGGGCTAAACGCACCGCCTGCGTTGGACGCCACGACGACGTTAACGCAGCAAAGGCTAATAAATTTGTTATCCCCTTCCGCCACCTTTAGTACGACCGCACACATCAGCATGGCAGTCGTCATGTTGTTGGCGATGGACGAAATACCGAACGCCAAACAGCCGGTAATCCAGAATAGGCTCCGGTAGCTAAACCCCTTGCGCACCAGCCACGCACGCAGTGCATCGAACACACGACGCTCTTCCATGGCGTTGATGTACGTCATCGCCACCAGGAGGAACAGCAGCAGCTCGGTATACTCGAGCAGCGTCTCTTTGAAGGCGCTCTCTGCCTCATGGGGCATACCTGCTTGTACGTAGACCCACGCGACCATAGCCCAGATCAGGCCAGCAGCCACCAGAACCGGTTTGGATTTACGCATGTGGATGATTTCTTCACTCATGACCAGGGCATAGGCCAGAATGAAAATGGTCACGGAGACAATACCGGCAAGTGAGGTGGTGAGATCGAGGGGGCCAGCAGCAGCAAAAGCAAGAGAAGGAAAAGCGAAGAGGCAGAGTGCGGTCAACAACCAAGCAACGCGGCAAGCGGGATGCCGAGTTGCGAGGGCGTTAGGTGGTTTCATAGCAGCATGATCCTGGCAAGGTGAGAGAGTACCGCCACGATAATAAGCACACTAACTATGTGCTGCAACGCAGCGATGGCGCATAAGATGCGGCCATTCGCCGCATCTTGTAAAGCGCTTTATGCCAGCTAACTGTTATTAATTGTGACTCGCTGATTATTCGACGGTCACGCTCTTGGCGAGGTTGCGCGGCTGATCCACATCGGTGCCTTTTAGCACCGCTACGTGATAGCTCAACAGCTGCAACGGTAGCGTGTAGAGCAGTGGTGCCAACGCTTCGTGTACTTCGGGAAGCTCCAACACACGGATATCATCTTGAGGGCTGATTCCCACCTTTTGGTCAGCAAACACAAACAGCTGGCCGCCGCGGGCGCGCACTTCTTGAAGGTTGGATTTCAGTTTTTCCAGCAAGTCATCATTGGGTGCTACTGAGATTACCGGCATCTCGCTATCCACCAGTGCCAGCGGGCCATGCTTCAGCTCCCCGGCTGGATAGGCTTCGGCATGAATATAGGAGATCTCTTTGAGCTTTAACGCGCCTTCCAAGGCAATGGGATAGTGCGCGCCGCGTCCTAAAAAGAGTGCGTGATTCTTTTCGGCAAATGCCTGGGAGAGCACTTCAATCTGCTTATCGAGCGCTAGCACCTGTTGGCAGAGCGCCGGCAGCGCTTGTAGCGCGGCAATAATTTCTGGCTGCTCGGGCTGGCCTTTCGCTTTACTAACAGACAGCGTCAGCAGCATCAGTGCCACGAGCTGGGTGGTAAACGCTTTGGTCGAGGCAACGCCAATTTCGGGGCCTGCGCGGGTCATCAACGACATGTCTGATTCACGTACCAGCGAGCTGCCGGGCACGTTACAAATAGCCAGCGAGCCGACATAGTTGAGCGTTTTAGCAAAGCGCAGTGCCGCCAGCGTATCGGCCGTTTCCCCAGATTGGGACAGCGTCACAAACAGCGTGCCCTCCGGTACCACCGGGTGGCGGTAGCGGTACTCAGACGCCACTTCGACCTGTACCGGCACCCCGGCATAGCGCTCCAGCCAGTAACGCGCAACCAAACCCGCATGGTAGCTGGTGCCACAGGCAATAATATGCACATGGCGCGTTTTCTGGAACAGCGCCAGCGCATCCGGCCCAAAACTCTCTACCAACACGCCGTGGCTACTTAAACGCCCTTCCAGCGCGGCACTAATAACGGCGGGCTGCTCAAAAATCTCTTTGAGCATGTAATGACGATACTCGCCTTTGCTAGCCGCGCCGTCGCCATGTTCAAAGGTATGGATAGGGCGCTCAACGTCGTTGCCTTGGCGGTCGACAATGCGAATCACCCCATGCTCACGCAGCTCGACCAAATCGCCCTCTTCCAGGTAGATAAAGCGGTCGGTCACTTGAAGCAGCGCCAGCGGGTCCGAGGCTAAAAAGGCTTCATCAATACCAACACCCACCACCAAGGGGCTGCCTTGGCGTGCGCCCACGACCACGCCGGGCTCGGCTGCACTCATCACCCCCAGGGCGTAGGCACCGCCCAAGCCACTGACAATCTCTTGTGTCGCATCAAACAGCGTCTTGCCCGTAGCGAGTTTGTCCGCCAGTAAATGGGCAATCACCTCGGTATCGGTTTCCGAGGTGAAGGTATAGCCACTGCCCTGCAGCGTCTCTTTAATCTGCTCGTAGTTTTCGATAATGCCGTTATGCACCACGGCGACGTTATCTCTGCTGTGGTGCGGATGGGCATTGGCCTCGGAGGGTTTGCCGTGGGTGGCCCAGCGTGTATGCGCGATACCGCTGTTGCCTGGCAGCGCGGCGGCGTCCAGCTGTTCAGCGAGCGCCGCGACTTTGCCCAAAGCCCGGTGACGCGTTAACGCACCGCTGTTAAGCACCGTCATGCCAGAAGAGTCGTATCCGCGATACTCCAAGCGTTTCAGCCCTTCCAACAAGATTCCCTGCACATTGCGCTGCGCAACCGCCGCGACGATGCCACACATAACTCTTTCTCCTAGGGCGTTTGCACGCCGTATTATTCAACGTGTCGATGCACTTATTTAGTCGTTTTCACCGGGCGCGGCCAGTCGGGCTTCTCTAGCTGTCGGCTGCGGGTGACCGCTAATGCATACTCAGTCACATCTTTTGCAATCGTGGAACCAGCGCCCACAGTGGCACCCTTACCTACCGTGACAGGTGCCACTAAGGCAGTGTTGGAGCCGATGAAGGCGTTATCGCCAATTTCGGTGCGATGTTTGTTCACGCCATCGTAGTTGCAGGTAATGGTGCCCGCGCCCACGTTCACATCGCGCCCCAGGCGCGCATCACCCACGTAGCTTAAATGGTTGATTTTACTGCCTTCACCCACGTCGGCATTTTTGGTTTCGACAAAATTTCCCACCTTGGCTTTCACGGCTAAGCGCGTGCCAGGACGCAGCCGTGCGTAGGGGCCGACCTGGTTAAGACCCGCCGCCACGGTCGTGTCGATGACACTGTGGCTGTGAATCTCACTCTCTGCGCCAATGGTGCTGTTTTTGATAATGCAGTAGGGGCCTACCCGCACGCCTTCGCCAAGTTCGACGTCCCCTTCAAAAACACAGCCTACGTCGATGAAGACGTCGTGGCCGCAGGTAAGCTTACCGCGCACATCAATTCTCGCTGGGTCAGCCAAGGCAACGCCTTGGGCCATGAGCGTCTCTGCCGTCTGCTGCTGGTAAGCGCGCTCCAAGCGGGCCATTTGCGAGCGGTTATTGACCCCCTCTACCTCGGTGGCGTTATGGGGCTGCGCCGTGGCGACCTTGACGCCTTCGCTGGCTGCCATGGCGATAACGTCCGTCAGGTAGTACTCGCCCTGGGCATTTTCCGCTGATAGCTGGGGCAACCAGCGCTTCAACTGGGCACTGGTCATGGCCATGATGCCGGTATTGCACTCGTTAATCGCCAGCTGCGCCTCATTGGCATCTTTCTGCTCGACGATCGCCACGGCGTGGCCCTCGGCATCGCGCACGATACGCCCATAGCCACTGGGGTCTTCCAGCGTGACGGTGAGCAGGCCCATGTGCTGCTCATCCACCTTGGCCAGCAGGTCGGCCAACGTATCGCGACGAATTAGCGGCACGTCGCCATACAGTACCAACACGATACCGCTGCCCAACTGAGGCTGCGCCTGAGCCACCGCATGTCCGGTGCCTTTTTGCTCTTCTTGCAGTGCAAACGAGACATCATACTCCGCCAACGCGTCGCGAAGTTGGTCAGCACCATGGCCAATCACCACGTGGGTACGACTCGGGTTCAGACCACTGGCCGTTGCCAGTACGTGCTCTACCATGGGCTTACCCGCTAGCGTGTGCAGTACTTTGGGCAACTGAGAGCGCATCCGTGTGCCTTTACCTGCGGCTAAGATGACGATATCGAGGTCGTGCATGTTATTCACCTGTCTCCGTTTGGCGATTCGCCGTGGGCGCCGCCCAGGGTTCGATGCCCAATTCGTCGATCAGCGCATCACCGAAATAGTTGACGAAGGCCGGACTCGCCAGGCTGCGCCAGCGATCCCCTTCGCGTACTAGCATCAAAATATTGAGATTGTTTTCGACGGCCAGCTGCATCCCCTGTTCGCTCCCGACGACGGTGAGTGCCGTGGCCCAGGCATCGGCCCAGGCGTTCGAGGGGTGAAACACCGATACCGACGCCAATTGATGCTTGATGGGCCGCCCGGTTCGCGGGTCCAGAAGATGGGAGAAGCGCTCACCGTCGACTTCAAAGTAGTTACGGTAATCACCGGAGGTAGCCACTGACATGCCCTCCAACGCAATCACATGTTGCGCTTCCGGTACCCCGCTTTGCGGCACTTCAATGCCGACACGCCAAGGCGTTTGATCTTCGATGTCCCGGTAACCACGGGCAATCAGCCCGCCACCGATATTGACCAGGTAATTATCGATGCCCTCCTGATCCAGATACGCCGCCACGCGATCGGTAGCGTGGCCTTTGGCGACGCCAGAGAGATCGGCAAATACATCCCGGAGGCGACGCGCCTGCATCCGCTGGGTATCCACCTCGACTGCATCGAACCCAATCGTGGCCATGCGCTCGCTTAACTCGGCCTCGCTAGGCACCTCTTCGGGACGTGCCTCGGGACCAAAGCTCCATAGATTCACCACATCGCCAATGGTGATATCAAACGCCCCTTTGCTTGCTTCCGACACCGAGCGGCTTATCGCCAGCACTTCGATCAGCTCGTTAGAGAGCGGCTGCCACTCGTTGAGCGGCGCGTCGTTAAAGGCGACTAGTTCTGAATCGTCACGGTAGGTCGACATCGCTTGGTCAACGTCTTCCATCTCGGCCAATATGCCCTCTTCCAAAGCATTGGCTTCGCCCTGCGTCAGCGGGTCGACCAGAGTAATTTGATAATAGGTGCCAAAAATACCGCCTTCAAAGCGCACTGGTGGCTCCAGCGGCCGATCATTTTCTGAACAGCCCGCCAGCAAAACGCCCACCAGCGTCACGACGCCCAGTCGCCTACACGCAGTTTGATAGCCTTTCATCCGATGTCCTTCATTGAACGCGCGGGTTAGAAATGAAAAAACCAGAGTAGCCAGGCACCAAACAGCACGCGGTATACCACGAACGGCTGCATCCCCAGCTTTTTGATTACGACGAGAAAGTAGTGAATACACACGAAGGCGCTGATACCCGATAAAAGCACCCCTATTAGCATAGCGGGTACGTCGATCGAGTGAGGCGCTTTGACGAGATTCACCGCTTCGAGGCCACCGGCGAGCACGATGACGGGAATCGAGAGCAAAAACGAGAAGCGCGCGGCGCCTTCTCGATTCATGCCAACCATCAGCGCCGCGGTCATCGTGATCCCCGAGCGCGACGTACCGGGGATCAGCGCTAATACCTGAGCGCCGCCGATGATCAGTGCGTCTTTTAGCGTCAACTGATACTCGCTGCGGGTACCGCGCATTTTCCAGTCGGCGTAGCCTAGCAGTAAGCCGAACCCTATCAGGCTAAGGCCGATGATCAGCGTCGAGCGCATGTAGCCTGCGATCAGGTCATGGAGGAGAAAGCCGACGATGCACACCGGCAAGGTGGCCACGACTACCCAAAACGCTAGACGCGCATCCTCATTGACGCCGTTGCCTCTTACCGCCGTGAGGCTGCTGGCGATCATTTGCCAAATTTCCTGGCGAAAATAGAGGACGACGGCGCTCAAGCTACCCAAGTGGAGTGCCACATCGAACGCGAGACCTTGATCTTCCCAGGTGGTGAGCACCGGCACCAAAATCAGATGAGCGGAGCTGGAAATCGGAAGAAATTCTGTGAGCCCCTGCACCACCGCCAATACTACCACTTGGAGCCAATCCATAGGTCGTCCTGTCTATGTTCTGTGTTGCGTTATGAAATGAGGTCGTCTCACCTGCAGCGGCGCTTAGGATACACATCCCAACTTTCATTGTCCGCACCGGTAACGCCTGAGAATGCACAAGAGGGTATAGAGCTTGCCCGGCGGTAAGCTACAATGGGCGTCTATTGGAAGTATGCGTCCCTGCAGGTACCTCATGACTCAGACCGTAGAAACGCCAGTGGTTCCCAATCGCGAGTTAGATAGCCAAGAGGCTAAGCGCGTAACCTATATCGGCGCTTGGCTGGACGGTTTGCTGAGCATTATCAAAGTCGCCGTTGGTTTTTTTGTCGGCTCTGCTGCGCTGATTGCCGATGGTATCCATTCGCTCTCTGATCTTGTGACCGATGGGTTCGTGCTGGCAGCCATTCACTATGGCCGCCAGGAGCCAGATAACGATCACCACTACGGCCATGGCCGAATCGAAACCCTCACCACGCTGCTATTAGGCAGCGTCCTAATCTTCGTGGCGGGGGGTATTGCGTGGTCAAGCGTGGATCGCCTGTTGAGCGGCACAGAAGTGGGCGCCCCGGGGGCGCTTGCGATCGTCATCGCCATACTGGCACTGATTAGCAAAGAGTGGATTTTTCGCTACACCATGCGGGTCGCGAAACGCTTGAAATCCAAGCTTTTAGAAGCCAACGCTTGGCACTCGCGCAGCGACGCACTTTCAACCGCCGTGGTGCTGGTGGCTTTAGTAGGCGCACAGTTTGGCTTGGGCTGGCTAGATGCTGTGGCCGCCATTATCGTTGGCCTGATGGTCGGTAAAGTGGGTTTAGACCTGTTGTGGGAGTCCGCTCGCGAACTGGTCGACACCGCACTCCCCGAAACAGTACAGCAGCAGATGCATGACGTGGCGTGTAGCGTCCCCGGCGTGGATAGCGTGCACGACCTGCGCACCCGTCAATCGGCAGGTTGGGTGATGGTCGATCTGCATGTGGTGGTGGGGCCTAAAATTACCGTCTCGGAAGCTCATGAAATCGGTAATGAAGTGAGCCGCCGTTTGCGCCACGAGTTTCCTTTGCTCACAGATGTTATCTTCCACGTTGACCCAGAAGATGACGCCGGTGAAGGCGACCCCAGCCGCCTACCAGGCCTGCCGCTGCGTCCAGAAGTGGAAGCGGCGCTGAACGAGCGCTGGTACAAACATCCGGTATGGCGCACGCTGAACGAGCTACAGCTCCACTACTTAGAAGATAAGGTATCGGTATCGCTGATTATTGGCGACGCCGTTCACCAGCCGCCTCAGTGTTTGGCGAGCCAGCTCAAGGCGCTCGCCAGCGACATCGAGTGGCTGGGTCATGTGGAGGTCATGTTCATCACCCGGGCGGCCAGCAGCGCCATGCGCTAGGCTACCCTAACCCAGGTCAGACGCCGGCAAGTATGGCCGTTGCAATACTGAAGTAAATCAGTACGCCGGTGGCGTCGATCAGCGTGGTCACCAGCGGAGCCGAGGCCGTCGCGGGGTCTACTTTGAAGCGCTCCAAAACGAACGGCAAGCACATGCCGATCAAGCTGCCAAACAGCACGATGGTCACCATGCTGAGCGCCACGATGATGGCCACCGCTTCCCCGCCACGAAAAATCCCAATGGGGGCGACGGCAATGGCCATGGTCAAACCCAATGAACCAGCCACCAACAGCTCACGCCCCAGCATCTTGCTCCAATCCTTCACGCCTACGTCCCCGGTGGCCATGCCACGCACCATCAGCGTGGCGGCCTGCGCACCGGCATTACCGCCGCTACCGATCAGCAGCGGTAAGAAAAATACCAGCGCCACCTGAGCAGCAATGGTCTCCTCGAAATAAGCGATACCAGCCCCCGAAAAAAGGTTGGCAAAGACCAGTAAGACCAGCCAAAACACGCGTTTGCGGTAAAGACTCCACAGCGGTACCCGGCTCACGCCATCCTCTAGCTGACCGATGGACATCCCTTTGTGGATATCTTCGGTGGCCTCTGACTCAGCAACATCCATGGCATCATCGTGAGTCACGATGCCTACCATACGGCCATCGGCATCAACCACGGGCAGCGCCAGTAAGTCATACCGAGCCACAATTCTCGCCACCTCCTCCTGCGCTTTATCCACAGGGATTTTGATGACATCTTTGATCATGATGTCATCCACCAACGCCCCAGGGCGCGCGACCATCAGTTGACGCAGCGACATGGTGCCGATCAGATGGCCATCATTATCCAGCACGTAAAGCTGGTAGACCGTTTCCGCATCAGGGGCGGTTTGGCGCACGCGCATCATTGCTTGTGACACCGTCATGCCACTGGCTATGGCAACATAGTCAGAGGTCATGATGGCGCCGGCAGTGCCCTCTTCATAGCTCGCCAAGCGCTTGAGATCCTCGCGCTCCTGGTGCGCCATACGACGCAACAGCGCTTCGCGACGGTCTTCCCCAAGCCGGTTGAACAAATCCGCCCGCTCGTCGGAGCCCATCTCTTCGAGCAGTTTGAGCACCTGGCTATCGGACAGCTCTCCCACCACCTCGAGCTGGCTCTCTTTGGGTAGATAGCCCAACACATTGGCGGCTCGCTCGGTGGAGAGAATGTCCAACACCGTCAGGGCCGCACGTAGCTCCTCATCCTTCTCGATCAGCTCTTCCAGCACTTCCCCAATGTCGGCCGAGCGTATTTCAGCGAGGCGTTCCGCCAATTGCGCCTTGTTGGGCTCTTCCTTGACCAGCTCCTCGAGCAGCTCGGTTTTCAATTCCTGTAAGGCTTCTTCGTTTAGCGCCATCGCTCGCTCCTGAGACGTTCAACTCTGGGATGACTCACCCGCATATTAACAGACAAAAAAAACGCCCCTTAAACCCTGAATCGGGTTTAAGGGGCGTTTGATTACGCAGAGCGTCTAATTAGCCTTTACCCGCCTTCTTACGCAACTGCTGAATCGTTCGCAGTTGGGCAACGGCTTCGGCGAGTTCAGCGGCAGCGCGGGTATAATCCAGCTCCGCTGACTTCTCATTAAAGGCTTTCAGCGCCTGCTGACGCGCTTCTTCAGCAGCGGCCTCGTCGAGGTCGCTGGCACGCGCCGCAGCGTCTGCCAGGATCGTCACGACATCTGGCTGAACTTCCATGAAGCCGCCAGAGACAAAGAAGTTCTCTTCCTTGCCATCATCGTGGATCACGCGGATCGGGCCCGGCTGAAGCTCGGTCAGCAGCGGGGCGTGCCCCGGCAAAATGCCGAGGTCACCCATCATCCCGGAAGCAATCACCTGCTCAACCTTACCTGAGAAGATGGATGCTTCTGCGCTGACGATATTGCAAGTGAAGCTATTCGCCATAGCGAATCCCCCTAATGGACGGGATTACTTCTTCATCTGGTTGGCTTTTTCGACAGCTTCGTCGATGGAGCCGACCATGTAGAAGGCCTGTTCCGGCAGATCGTCGTAGTCACCCGCGAGGATGCCCTGGAAGCCACGGATGGTGTCTTTCAGCGACACGTACTTACCGGGCGAGCCAGTGAAGACCTCGGCCACGAAGAACGGCTGCGACAGGAAGCGCTGGATCTTACGCGCACGGGCAACGGCCAGCTTGTCTTCATCAGACAGCTCGTCCATACCCAGAATCGCGATGATGTCCTTCAGTTCCTTGTAACGCTGCAGAACGTTCTGCACGCCACGCGCTACGTCGTAGTGCTCTTCACCAACCACCAGCGGATCCAACTGACGCGAGGTAGAGTCCAGCGGGTCAATCGCGGGGTAGATACCCAGCTCAGCGATTGAACGCGCTAGTACTACAGTCGCATCCAAGTGGGAGAAGGTGGTCGCCGGCGACGGGTCGGTCAAGTCATCCGCAGGAACGTAAACGGCCTGTACGGAAGTGATAGAACCGGTTTTCGTAGAGGTGATACGTTCCTGCAGAACGCCCATCTCTTCGGCCAGCGTCGGCTGATAACCTACCGCAGACGGCATACGACCCAGCAGGGCGGATACTTCGGTACCGGCCAGGGTGTAACGGTAGATGTTGTCGACGAACAGCAGAACGTCGCGGCCTTCATCACGGAATTTTTCCGCAATGGTCAAACCGGTCAGCGCCACGCGAAGACGGTTACCGGGCGGCTCGTTCATCTGACCGTAGACCAGCGCTACCTTGTCGATAACGTTGGATTCGGTCATTTCGTGATAGAAGTCGTTACCCTCACGCGTACGCTCACCGACACCAGCGAATACAGAGTAGCCGCTGTGCTCGGTGGCGATGTTGCGGATAAGCTCCATCATGTTAACGGTTTTACCAACACCCGCACCGCCGAACAGACCAACCTTACCGCCTTTCGCGAAGGGGCAGACCAGATCGATGACCTTGATACCGGTCTCGAGCAGCTCGTTAGACGCTGCCTGATCGGCATAGCTCGGCGCTTTTCGGTGGATCGGCATGCGCTCTTGCTCACCGATCGGGCCAGCTTCATCGATCGGCTCGCCGAGCACGTTCATGATGCGACCCAGCGTTTCCTTACCGACCGGTACGGAAATCGCGGCACCTGTGTTGGTTACGTCCAAGCCACGTTTCAAGCCCTCGGTGGAGCCCATGGCAATGGCGCGTACTACGCCGTCGCCCAGCTGCTGCTGGACTTCGAGGATGGTCTCAACGTTGGAGACCTTCAGCGCGTCGTAGACCTTGGGCACAGAGTCCCGCGGAAACTCTACGTCAATCACCGCGCCGATGATTTGTACGATACGTCCGCTCATCTTGGTTCCTCTCAAAAACCTGCAAATGAAACCTGTCTGCCGGGAGCCACCTAAGCGATGGCAGGCTCCCTAGGCGTTATACGGCTGAAGCGCCGCCGACGATCTCGGAAATTTCCTGGGTGATGGCGGCCTGACGGGCCTTGTTATAAACCATCTCCAGATCGTCGATCAGGTTGCCCGCGTTATCAGTGGCACTCTTCATAGCGATCATTCGGGCGGCCTGTTCGCACGCACCGTTTTCGACTACCGCCTGATACACCTGCGATTCGATGAATCGAACCAACAGGCTGTCTAGCAACGCCTTGGCATCCGGTTCATACAGGTAGTCCCAGCTTCCGGGACGGGCGTTTTCTTCGTCATGCTTAGCGTCTGCGCCCATATCGGACGACAGAGGAAGAAGCTGACGCACTACCGGCCGCTGCGTCATGGTGTTAACGAATTCGTTATACACCACGTACAGGCGGTCTAGGCGTCCTTCGTCGTACGCTTCGAGCATCACCTTAACACTACCGATCAGACCCTCGACGGTCGGTGACTCTCCTAATCCGCTTTTCGCAGCAATCAAGTTGCCGCCGTAGTTGCGGAAGAAGGCACCGGCCTTCGAGCCGAGGGCGCAGAAGTCTAGCTCAGCGCCTTGCTGCTTCCAGGCAACAGCGTCTTTCACCACTGCCTTAAACAGGTTGACGTTTAAGCCGCCACACAGGCCACGGTCGGTGGAAACCACAATGTAACCAACGCGCTTTACCTCGCTACGCTCGACCATATAGTCGTGCTTGTACTCGGGGTTTGCGTCGGCAATGTGGCCTACCACGTTACGAATCTGCTTGGCGTACGGCTGGCCAGCCTTCATCAGATCTTGCGCTTTACGCATTTTCGATGCAGCCACCATTTCCATGGCACTGGTAATCTTCTGCGTATTTTTAATGCTCCCGATCTGGGTGCGTATCTCTTTTGCAGCTGCCATAGCGATCTACCCTTCGTTCGTGGCTCTCAGAAAGCATGCAAGCCCGCCCGCAGGCGGGCCGGACATTACCAGCTCTGAGTCGCCTTGAACTTCTCGAGACCTGACTTCAAGCCGTCCTGAATCTCGCCGTTGTAGTCGCCGGTCTGGTTGATCTTATCGAGCAGCTCGCTGTGCTCAGACTTCATGTAATCGTGCAGAGCACGTTCGAAGTCCAGCACCTTATCGACGCTCACGTCGTCCAGGTGGCCTTCGTTAGCGGCGTACAGAGACAGCGCCATTTCCGCCACTGACATCGGCGAGTACTGCTTCTGCTTCATCAGTTCGGTCACGCGTTGACCGTGCTCGAGCTGCTTGCGGGTCGCTTCATCCAGGTCAGAAGCAAACTGCGAGAATGCCGCCAGTTCACGATACTGAGCCAGAGCCAGACGCACACCGCCACCCAGCTTCTTGATGATCTTGGTCTGCGCAGCACCACCTACACGAGAAACCGAGAGACCTGCGTTAATCGCCGGACGAATACCGGAGTTAAACAGGTTGGTTTCCAGGAAGATCTGACCATCGGTGATGGAGATAACGTTGGTCGGAACGAACGCCGATACGTCACCACCTTGTGTTTCGATGATCGGCAGTGCGGTCAAGGAACCGGTTTTGCCTTTCACTTCACCGTTGGTGAACTTCTCAACGTAGTCAGCGTTAACACGCGCAGCGCGCTCCAGCAGACGTGAGTGGAGATAGAAAACGTCACCCGGGTAAGCTTCACGGCCCGGCGGACGACGCAGCAGCAGCGATACCTGACGGTACGCAACGGCCTGCTTGGAAAGATCGTCATACACGATCAGCGCGTCTTCACCACGGTCACGGAAGTACTCGCCCATGGTGCAGCCAGAGTAAGCGGCCAGGAACTGCATCGGTGCCGGGTCGGCAGCACCTGCAGCGACGATGATGGTGTGTTCCAGCGCGCCGTGCTCTTCGAGCTTGCGAACGACGTTAGCAATGGTCGACTGCTTCTGACCGATCGCTACGTAGACACAGGTAACGCCCTTGCCTTTCTGGTTGATGATCGCATCGATGGCAATGGCAGATTTACCAATCTGACGGTCACCGATGATCAGCTCACGCTGACCACGACCGATCGGCACCATAGCGTCGATAGATTTCAAACCAGTTTGGATCGGCTCATCAACGGACTGACGGGTGATAACGCCGGGCGCTACTTTTTCTACCGCGTCGGTCATTTTAGCGTTGATATCGCCCTTGCCATCGATGGGATTACCCAGCGCATCGACAACACGACCAATCAGCTCAGGGCCTACCGGAACTTCAAGAATGCGACCGGTACACTGAGCGGTCATGCCTTCTTCAAGCTGCAGGTAGTCACCCAGGACAACGGCACCGACGGAGTCACGCTCCAGGTTCAGTACCATGCCAAAGATGCTGTTGGGGAATTCGATCATTTCACCAAACATCGCGTCTTCGAGGCCGTGAATTTTCACGATACCGTCGGAAACGCTGACGATGGTGCCCTGATTACGGGCTTCGGATGCGACGTCAAGCTTCTCAATTCGCTGCTTGATGATGTCGCTGATCTCGGAAGGATTCAGTTGCTGCATGCCATGTCCCTCAGACTCAAGCGGTCAGCGCTTCGGAAAGTCGGTTCAATCGACCACGCACCGAACCGTCAATGACGGTATCGCCGGCACGCAGGATGACACCGCCAATAAGCGACTTGTCCACCTGAGTAGTAATGGAGATTTCGCGATTCAAACGTTTCTTGAGCGCGTCTGCTAGCTTGGTCTGCTGTTCGCCGTCCAGCTCATAGGCGGACGTAACGGTCACTTCAACACGCTGTTCATGTTCGGCACGCAGGTACTCGAACTGTTCAGCGATAAAGGGCAGTGCCGTCAGGCGACCTTGGTCGGCCAAGGTATCCAAAAAGCGTGACAAATCGTCGTTCTGCTGTTCCGGCAACATATCGGAAAGCAGCGCTACTTTTTTGTCATTCTCAAGTTTTGGACTGCCCATCAAGCGACGAAAGTCGCTGTTAGCAACCGCAGCGCTTAAAAAACTAAGCGCCTGAGACCAGCTATCAAGCGCCTCATGATCACGCGCGTATTCAAACGCCGCCTTAGCGTAAGGACGAGCGACGGTAAGTAATTCCGCCATGGGTCACCTCCTTACAGTTCAGCAGCAAGCTCATCAAGTAACTTGCGATGTGCTTTCTCGTCGACCGAAGCTTCTAATACACGCTCGGCACCAAGGATGGCGAGGTGAGAAACCTGGGCACGAAGCTCGTCTTTTGCACGATTCACTTCTTGCTCAATTTCGGAACGAGCGCTTGCCATCAGGCGTTCGCCTTCAGCGCGAGCCTGTTCGCGTGCTTCTTCGATCATTTGAGCAGAGCGCTTGTTGGCTTGCTCGAGAATTTGAGAAGCCTGCTCCTTGCTTTCACGCAGCGTTTGCTCAGCGCGCTCTTGAGCTAGCTCAAGGTCGCGAGTCGCACGGCTGGCTGCGTCCAAGCCATCAGCAATCTTTTTCTGACGCTCATGAAGCGCGTTGCTGATCGGAGGCCACACATACTTTATGCAAAACCAGACAAAGATCGCGAAGGCGATCGTCTGCCCGATAAGCGTCATGTTGATATTCACAGGGATGTACCTCTGACAAGTTCGTGGCGACCGGAGTGAAACAAAACCGAGCGGGTTAGCCGCTCGGCGATGCAATCATTAACCGGCAACAACGAAGATCAGGTACATCGCGATACCAACACCGATCATCGGAACGGCGTCCAGCAGACCGGCCATCAGGAAGGTTTTGGTCTGCAGTTGGTCGCCCAGCTCAGGTTGACGTGCAGTGGACTCGATCAGTTTGCCACCGAGGATAGCGAAACCGATACCGGTGCCCAAAGCGCCCAAGCCGATCATGATGGAGGCAGCAATGTAGATAAGTTCCATGGTAATGCTCCTAGTTTTTCAAGTTTAAGTGCAAGGTTGAGGGTTAAGGTTAAGGGTTAATCTCACGCAAGCGGTGCGCTTAGTGATGCTCGTGAGCAGCACTGAGGTACACGACGGACAGAACAGTAAAAATGAATGCCTGCAGGACAACGATCAGAATATGGAAAATCGCCCACGGCACATCCAACAGCCAAATTGCCCAGAACGGCAGCATGGCAATCAGAATGAAGATAACTTCACCCGCAAACATGTTGCCGAATAGACGCATTGCCAAGCTGAACGGCTTCACCAGCAGAGCGACAATTTCAAGCAACAGGTTGAAAGGAATCAGCGCCCAATGGTTGAACGGCGTCAACGACAGCTCCTTGGCAAATCCACCTACGCCTTTCACTTTGAAGCTGTAGTAGAGAATGAGGCCAAAGACGCCCAACGCTAAGCCTAGGGTGGCGTTAACGTCTGTTGTCGGCACGATTTTCATATAATCGACGCCTAACTTGCTGAACAACACCGGGAAGTAATCGACCGGAATGATTTTCAGCGTGTTCATGAAGAGAATCCACACGAACAGCGTCAGCGCTAGAGGGGCAATAATAGGATTGTGCCCCTTGAACGCACCTTTAATCATGTCTTCTACGAACTCGAAGACCATCTCAACGGCGTTTTGCAAACCGCCAGGCACCCCAGTAGTCGCCATTTTACCGGCTTTACGGAATAGGAAAATGAACAGCAAGCCCATGGCAATCGACCAGCCCATGGTATCCAAGTGGATCGCCCAAAAGCCCATTTCACTTGCTTCTTCAGCAGAGTGCGCCAACGACCAGCCATTCTCTGGGTGCTTACCAAAGGTTAAATTCTGCAAGTGGTGCTGGATATAGTAAGTCGTTGAGACTTCGTTACCTGCGGCCATAGACATGTCACCTCAATTAGTTGCGCGGTGCCTTAGCATCAGCAATGGAGCCAGCCAATGTGTCAGAACAATCGCGACATAAGCGCTAAAAAAGAAAGCTGGGTTTGAGGGGGGCACGGCAACAAATACGGCTGTAAAGAGTGCCACCGTCAAACCAAACTTACCTGCCTCGGCGCGCAGCAGCATCGCTGACCGCTGAGAAACGTTCGTATGTAAAAACCCCATCCGATAGACAAAAAAGGCATGTGGCAACAATGCGACAAGGGCGCCTTTCAGTACTGAGGTCACGCCCGCTAGCTGTGTCGATGAATACGCAAGCAACATAGCCATCAGCGTCACTAGCAGTTGAATAATGGCCAACCGTAGGATGTACGCTTTACGTCGCTGGGTCTCAATTCGCTGCATATTTCCCCAGTACGTCAAATGAACGGCCATTATTGCTTTGGCAGATAGGTGACTTAACACCAACCTGCACAAATCTTGCGCGATTATAGGGAAGCGCTATCACACCTTCAACCGAAGTTGCACGGAATTCGCGCGTTTCAGCCTCGACTTGCGACCAAAGGGCCAAAAATAGGCCGTATCTTTCATTAGCGTGCTATTTAATATGCGCTAGAATTCCATCCAGCTCTTCAAGGCTTGTATAACGAATAGTGACTCGGCCTTTGCCTTTTTGACCATGATCAATCGAAACAGGCGCGCCGAGAAGCTCGCCCAGATGGGTTTCTAAGCGGGCCACATCAGGTGTTTTGGCTGACTGCTTGGCAGAAGATACAGGCGCCTGATGGGTTTGCACCTTTTTCACCAGCGCTTCGGTGTCGCGCACGGTAAGGTCTTTATTGACCACTTCATGGGCGACTTGGCGCTGCTGTGCACTGGTTAACGAGAGCAGTGCGCGAGCGTGACCCATATCTAAATCGCCCCGCTCTAGCAGGGTTTGCACCTCTGGGTCGAGGGCCAGCAGACGAAGTAAGTTGGCAACCTGGGTACGAGACTTACCCACTGCATCAGCAATCTGTTGCTGAGTGAGCTCAAATTCATCGCCCAAACGCTTCAGCGCAATCGCTTCTTCAATCGCGTTGAGGTTTTCCCGCTGGATGTTTTCAATCAGCGCTAAGGCCAGCGCGACTTCATCACTCACATGGCGTATGACCGCCGGAATAACGTCCAGCTCGGCCAGTTGCGCGGCGCGCCAGCGGCGCTCACCGGCAATAATTTCATAGCGGTCTTTACCTACCGGACGCACCACGATGGGCTGCATCACGCCTTGGGCACGGATCGAGTCGGCAAGCTCTTCCAGGGCTTCAGGCTGGATGTCTCGGCGCGGCTGATACTTCCCACGCATCAGTTGCCCAAGTGGCAGACGCTCCAGGCGTTCAGCCATTGCGTCATCCACCGCCACGTCTGGCATCGGGGCGTCGGCGCTCTCAAGCGTTGCGCCACCGGTCAGGTCTAAACTGTCACGACGACGTGCGCCCGCACCAATCAGGGCATCCAGGCCACGTCCTAGCGCGCGTTTACGCGTCATTCGCTTTCCCTCGTACTTTTAACGTTATGTACTTTGAACGCTACAGCGGCAACCGTTACAGCGATAGACGCCGAATCATCTCTTTGGCCAACACGCGATAGGCTTGGCTCCCCCGCGAAAAACGCGCGTATTGAGTGACCGGTACGCCGTGGCTTGGCGCTTCAGCGACTTTCACGTTGCGCGGAATCGTCGTTTTCAAAAGCGCATCGCCGAAAAAGTCGCGTAGCTGCTTATCTACTTCTCGGGTGAGACTGGTGCGCTTATCGTACATGGTGCGCAAAATGCCGGAGACAGCCAGCTCAGGATTCACGCTTTGCTTGATCTGCTCCACCGTATCCAGCAGCGCCGAGAGCCCCTCTAGGGCGTAAAATTCACACTGTAGCGGAATCAGTACGCCATGCGCGGCGGTGAGCGCATTCACCGTCAGCATATTCAGCGATGGTGGGCAGTCGATCAGCACCACGTCGTAATCGTCCGCGACGCTGGCAAGTGCAAGCGATAGGCGGCTTTGACGTTGGTCGCTATCCAGTAATTCCACTTCCGCGGCGGTCAGGTCGCCGTTACCGGGTAGAACATCGTAATGAACCGGCAGCCCGCGAACGATAACCTCGCCCGCAGTGGCTTCGCCAAGCAACACGTCCAGCACGCTTTTCTCAAGATCGTACTTGTCGATCCCGCTGCCCATGCTGGCATGGCCCTGTGGATCCAAGTCCACCAGCAGTACGCGGCGGTCAAGAGCAGCCAGGCTGGCGGCCAGGTTAACGGCTGAAGTGGTCTTGCCCACGCCGCCTTTTTGGTTGGTCAGGGCAATGATCTGGCTCACTACTCAACTCCTTTTGGGGTCAGGATCAACAGCTGCCGCTCGGCCGTTTCAAAGGGTACATTCAACAGGTGGCGCTCGCTGAGTTCAATGCCTTCCGGCAGGTTACGCAGCTCGTCATCAGCACCGGGGCCTTTCATTGCTAGCCACTGGCCATTTGCAGATGGCAGGGGGCGCGTTAGCGTCACGAAATCCACCAAACTGGCAAACGCACGTGAGATCACCTGATCAAAGTGCTGGCCGGTGAACTGCTCTACCCGTGCCTGAGTAGGCGTCACGTTCGTCAGCGCCAACTCCATCACCGCTTGGCGCTGGAAGCGGACTTTCTTGCCATTGCTATCCAGCAGCGTCACCTGAAGTTCGGGCTTCATAATCGCGAGTACCAAGCCGGGTAACCCAGGCCCTGCCCCCACATCCAGCAGCGTTGGGCCGTGAACGTAGGGAGCAACGGCGGCGCTATCCAGTACGTGACGCGAGACCATTTCTTCAACATCACGCACTGCGGTGAGGTTATAAGCCCGGTTCCACTTGTGCAACAGCGCCAGTAAACCAAGCAGTTGCTCTCTCTGTTCAGCGCTAATCACAACCCCTAGCGCTGATAGGCCTTGATCAAGTCGTGATGCAACGCCATTGGGTAAGCTGTTGACCAGCGGCTGGAGTCGACTCATCCGTTGGCCACCTCGGCGTTGGTAATTAGGCGGCGTTTTTTCAGATGCACGAGCAGAATCGATATGGCTGCGGGCGTTACCCCAGAAATCCTGGCTGCATGTGCAAGGGTTTCTGGACGGGTATTGCTGAGTTTTTGGCGAATCTCGTTGGAGAGACCTTCCACCTGGTGATAATCAAGTTCCGCAGGCAGCGGCGTAGCTTCATGACGCTTAAGCTTATCGATCTCATCCTGCTGACGATCAATATAGCCCTGATATTTGGCTTGAATTTGCACCTGTTCGGCCACGGCTTCGTCGTGTACGTCACCGCTTTCCATACCGGGGAGCGAGGTAATATCGGCATACGTCAGCTCAGGGCGTTTCAGCAAATCACTTAAGCAGTACTCTCGGGGTAGCGGCCTGCCGGTTTTTTCAGCGATTTTTTCCGCCGCCGGGCTATTGGGTTGCACCCAAGTGGTGGCCAAGCGTGCAGTTTCCCGCTCGATGGCTTCGCGCTTTTGACTAAATGCGGCCCAGCGCGTGTCGTCGACTAAGCCTAGCTTGCGGCCTTTTTCGGTCAGGCGCAGATCGGCATTGTCTTCACGCAGCAGCAGTCGATATTCCGCCCGCGAAGTAAACATGCGGTAGGGCTCTTTGGTGCCCATGGTGATTAAGTCGTCTATCAAAACGCCGAGGTAGGCTTCATCACGGCGGGGGTACCAAGCGTCGAGCTGTTTAGCGCGGCGAGCGGCGTTTAAACCCGCCAGTAGCCCCTGGGCACCTGCTTCTTCATAACCAGTTGTGCCGTTGATTTGCCCGGCAAAAAACAGGTTGTGGATAAATTTGGTTTCCAGCGAGTGTTTCAAATCCCGCGGATCAAAGAAATCGTACTCAATGGCATAGCCAGGACGCGTGATGTGTGCGTTTTCTAACCCTTTGATCGAGCGCACCACCTGCAGCTGCACATCAAACGGCAGCGAGGTCGAGATGCCGTTGGGATAGAGCTCGTGGGTATCCAGGCCTTCAGGCTCGATGAACACCTGATGGCTCGATTTGTCGGCAAAGCGGTGCACTTTATCTTCAATCGAGGGGCAGTAGCGCGGGCCGATCCCTTCAATCACGCCAGAGTACATTGGCGAGCGATCCAAGTTACCCAGAATAATCTCGTGCGTGCGCTCGTTGGTGTGGGCGATATGGCAACTTACCTGCTGGGGATGCATCTCCCGGGAGCCGAGGTAAGACATCACCGGCGTTGGGGTATCGCCCGGCTGCTCTTCCAACTGCGAAAAATCGACGGTTTTGGCATCGATACGCGGCGGCGTGCCAGTTTTGAGCCGGTCAACATGAAACGGCAACGCACGCAGTCGTTCTGCCAGCGCGTTGGAGGGCGGATCACCCGCGCGGCCTCCGCGGCTTTGATCCAACCCGATGTGGATAACGCCACCTAGGAAGGTACCGGTTGAGAGCACAACGGATTCTGCGTGAAAGCGAATGCCGGTTTCAGTCACGACGCCGCGTACGGTGTCGTTATCCACAATGAGATCACCTGCCGCCTGCTGAAAAATCGTCAGGTTGGGCTGGTTTTCCAGCATGCCGCGAATGGCGGCTTTGTAGCGGATACGGTCGGCTTGGGCACGGGTTGCACGTACCGCTGGCCCTTTGCGTGCGTTGAGCACGCGAAACTGGATGCCGCCTAAATCCGTGGCTAGCCCCATTGCACCGCCGAGCGCATCAATTTCTTTCACCAAATGGCTTTTGCCGATGCCGCCAATGGCGGGATTGCACGACATTTGGCCAAGCGTCTCGATGTTGTGGGTTAGCAATAGGGTTTGACAGCCCATACGAGCAGAGGCCAGTGCGGCTTCAGTTCCCGCATGGCCACCGCCGATGACAATCACGTCAAAGCGGTCGGGGTAGTTCAAGAGACACCTCGTCTTGTGCCTGTTGGCACGGATGATGTGGTCAGCATATCGGCGCTGATGGAATAAGCCCGCCAGTATAAACCTCCTGTGGGTAACCGTCAGGTTTTTCCACACCCCGGTTTAAGGGTTCTGTCTTTATTAATAACAAAATAAAAATAAATAAGAGAAGTTCTGTTGATGTAGTAACTACTGGTGTGGACAAAATCTGTTGATAAGTCTACTAACGCTAGTTTTATCAATATTTTACATTGTTGACCTTTAGGTGATTAAGCAGCGGAGTGCCTGCGTAGAAGCGGTGTTGGAGCTGTGGATGAAAGTGCGACTTACCCACAAGGCTGACTGACAACGGGTTATCCACCGCTGGGTACCTGGCTTGTTACCGCACCTGTGAACAACCTGCTTCACATACTCAAATCATGCTGATAAGCGCTCATGGTGGGCTTCGTGGCGAAGTAGCGAGGAGCGTGTAAAAAATAGTATCCACAGGCAAAAAAAAATGGCCTGTCATGAAGACAGGCCATTAGATAGGACGTTTTAAGCGCAATATTGGCGATTTAAGAGCGCATGGTTAGCACGACATTAGTGCTTCAGTACCCGTGCCAGGAACGACTGAGTGCGTTCGTGTTGAGGGGAATCGAAGAGCTGCTCAGGGGTGCCTTGTTCGGCAATTTCGCCTTTATGGATAAAGATGATGCGGTCGGCTACCTCACGTGCAAAGCCCATCTCGTGAGTAACAATCACCATGGTCATACCCTCTTTGGCAAGCTCCCGCATGGCGTCTAGCACTTCGCCAATCATCTCGGGGTCAAGGGCTGAGGTTGGCTCATCAAACAGCATGAGGCGCGGCTCCATGGCCAACGCACGCGCCAGCGCCACACGCTGCTGCTGGCCACCGGAGAGCTGGCTGGGGTACTTATTTGCCTGGTCGGCAATACCTACGCGATCAAGTAGCCGCTTGGCAGTCTCTTCGGCATCCTGACGGCTCCAGCCACGCACCTTCATCGGTGCGAGAGTGACGTTATCGAGTACGCTAAGATGCGGGAACAGATTGAACTGCTGAAACACCATGCCCACTTCGGTGCGGATGGTTTGTAGCGCCTGACTGCTTTTACCGTTCGGTAGCAGCGTATTGCCGTCCACATCCAGGCTGCCTGACTGAAACTCTTCTAAGCCGTTGATACAGCGAATGAGTGTGGATTTACCCGAGCCGCTGGCCCCGATGACCACGACGACTTCACCAGGCACAATTTCCAGGTCGATATCTTTGAGTACGTGCAGGCTGCCAAAGTGCTTGTGGAGCTTTTGCATACGCACAATGGGCGTTTGAGTAGAAGTCATTGTGCGCTCCTTATTGTCCGGCGAGGCCGCGGCGCTCGATTTGGCGCAGCACCAGTGAGAGGGTCCAGGTAATGGCGAGATACATCAGTGCCACCATGAAGTAGACCTCCAGTGCGGTGAAGGTGGTGGCGATATAGATCTGCCCTTGGCGTACCAGCTCACTGACCCCGATGACGGAGAAAAGCGAGGTATCTTTGATACTGATAATGCCCTGGTTACCCAGTGGTGGAATCATACGGCGCAGTGCCTGCGGCCAGATCACATAGCGAAACGCCTGCACCCGAGAGAGGCCAAGCGATAGCGATGCTTCCCGCTGGCCGCGCTCGATGGACTGAACGCCGCCGCGCACAATTTCAGAGATATAGGCACCGGAGTTGACGGCAATGGCCGCTATACCCGCTACCAGGGCGTTGATGGGCCCACCCAACAGTTGCGGCAAGCCGTAAAAGATAAACAGCACTTGGACCAAAATAGGGGTGCCGCGGAATACTTCAACATACACAACCGCAGGCCAGCGCAGCCAGCGTACCGGGCTAATACGCAGCAACCCAAAGAAAATACCGATGAAAAAACCAATCGCCAGGCCGCCAAATGAAATCAGTAGTGTCCAGGGAATACCGGGTAACAAGTAGGGGATCGACCCGAATGCAGCCGACCAATCAAACTGAAAGTTAACGTCCACGCGTTATCTCCAGGCAAGAGGAACAACGACACAGGGCCGGGGGTAAATGGCCGCCCGGCCCTGTGGTGAGAGTCGCTTTAAGCGTTGGTTATGGCATATAGCGCTAATTACTCAGCGCTGGGTGCTTCACCGAACCACTTTGTGTAGATCTCATTGTAGGTGCCGTCTTCACGCATAGCGGCCAGCGCTTCGTTGGTCGGCTCTACCCACTCGCTGCCTTTGTGAAATACGATGCCGTACTGCTGACCTTCGTACAGCGGGCCGACGACTTTAGTGCGACCTTCGCCACGGGTTTGTGAGAAGTAAGCTACGTTGGGCGCATCGTAAAGTACGGCGTCGACGTTACGGCCCAGCAGCGCCATGTACATATCAGCGGTGCCTGGGTAGGGCGTGATATCGGCGTCTTCGCCAAGCTCTTGTTGTAAGAAGTCGTAGCTGGTGGAGCCGATTTTGGTGGCCACTGACAGTCCTTCGAGATCCTCGATGGAGGAGACCTCTTCGTTATCAGCACGTACGATGATTTGCAGACCGGAGTCGTAGTAGGGATCAGAGAAGTCAACGACCTGAGCACGCTCTTCGGTGATGGTCGTGCCAGCAATGGCAATTTCCTGGCTGCCGGTTTGCACCGCAGGAATGATGCCCGAGAACTCCATGGTGGTGAGGTTGACGTCAAAGCCAGCGCGATCAGCGACTTCATTGATGATGTCCATATCAAAACCGATCATTTCACCGGTCTCGGGGTCGAGCATCTCAAAGGGCACAAAGCTTGGGTCAGTGGCCACGTTGACGGTAGGCGTTTGTGCAAACGCGGTGGTACTGCCCAAACCCAGTGTGATGGCGGTCGCAATAGTAGAGGTAGTGAATAGGTGTTTCATTAGTTTCCCCATGTTTTATGTGGTTAGCCGCGCAATTTATAGAATTTTTTTTCTTATAAATTGGCTAGCAGTCTGTCGGACTTGAGGTTAATGGATGAGCTGAGGCGTGGGTTCTTCACCCCCCCTGTGTTGGTGTTGGTGCTGTTGTGTGGCTCTTAACCTGCCCCTCAGCTTCTGCAAGGCGGTTCTGACGCCTTGCCTGTTGGCCGGTTGGGCGCGGCGAGCCCTCAGCCCCCCGTCAACCGGTGCATCCGCTTGATATTCCACGCCATCGTGGCCAATCGCCACCCGCCGCTGCCCTTATCCAGTCCGCGTAGCGACAACTGCCGGAACCCCATCACGTGTTTGATGATCCCGAAGACCGGCTCCACGGTATGTTTGCTCAATGGCACCCCGACCCAGTGTCATGTGCCCTCTGACACAA
>NZ_JBSXNN010000030.1:0-62667 GCF_056857635.1 Vreelandella sp. L-15
TTTGGCGGCGTGAGAGTGGCGAGAAGGTCAGCTTTTCAGGTACCATTTTGGAAGCGGCTGTTGGTGCTTGATGGATTGGTTAGGTTCTTGAAATCATAGCACTTTCAGCCGCTTTCTTTTATACCCTGTGAGAAATCCGGGTTAGCGCACGCTGCTCTTTGCGGTAATCGCTGCCCGGCCTTTGTGCCGGGCAGCGCTGTTTTGTGCGGCTGCTATCGGTCTTGGCAGCAGATTCCGTTACACTATGCCGCTTTTGGCGGCCTCGTTGGTCTGTTCTGGTTGGTTATGGCTTTTATTGATCGCTTTCTGTTTCTTCGAGGTGTCTTTTGTTCGACGCACTAAATGCCTGGTGGGCTCAACAGCTGGTGCTGTGTGATTGGGCTTTTATACCGCACCCACTGGCGGTGGATGCGGTCGCGGCGGAGCAACGCCTGCTAGAACTGGGTATGACAGATCGTGGCGCGTTGGCAGACCAGCTGTTTTTTGCACTCGGCGCACCGTCAGGCAGCGCCGATCAGCTGTTGGGCGCGCTGGAGTGGGCAGCACTCGCCGGGGCGGCGGGTTGGCTAAGCCAGGCTCAGGCGACGAACTGGGCACACCACTTAACACGGCGCATCACTTCTGACTACAGCGATCAGCGAGCGTGGCTGTCGGATCTACGTCGTGCGCTGGGGGGCAAAGGTTGGGAAACTGGCGCAGATGACCGTTTTATCGACGCCTGCCAAGCACTGGCAGATCTAGAGAGTGAAGGTGAAGGTATCACATGGCAAACCCTGGATACTGAGCTAGCGCAGCGCCCTGCACCGGCTTCGCTATGGCCGCAAGCGCCAGAAGCTCAGCCTTGGCGGTTGGGCGCGCTGTTTCGCCCAGTGGTGAGCTACCCGGCTAGCGCCGCCGACTGGCCCGATGCCAGCGAGTGGTTAGGGCACATCTGGCAAGTGTATGACCGCGAGCAACTATTAGAAGTGATGCTATGGCTAAGCGCCCAGGGTGAGCGCCAGCGCTGGGATATTGAAGCCCGCGAGCTGCTGACCATGGATCGCGCCCAGCGCCAAGAGTGGCAGCGGGGTGCGGTGAAGGATGCTCCCTACGCGCCCGTGCTCACTGCGTTCGTCAATCAGGGCGAGCCGTTGGAGTGGGCCGCCTGGGATTGGCTGCGGTTAGTAGAGCTCGCCTGGGCTGGTGCTTGCTGCGGCTGGCTAAGCCAGGCGGAAGCGGACGACCTAGCGGCCCATGCGGCTGACCTCGTCGGTCGTCGTTACCACGACTGGCACGCAGTACTGAAAGCCTACATGCGCGGGCAAAGCCTGTTCGAGGGCGTTGATCGCCGGGGGATGACACCCAGCGCCCGCCACAAGCTGTTAATGCACGCTGCCCATAGCCCCTGGAAGCACTCGCTGGGTGCGTTACTGGACGAGCCGACTCGCCAAGCCTCGCGTACGCGTATCAAAGCGTGGCGCAACACGCCGCACCATTGGCTGCTCGCCTTGGCTGGCGTACGCGAGCCGGATGTCATGCTGCGTCAGCTCAATCCCTCGGCCCCGATTGCCGAGCAGCGCCGCGCTGATGCCGCCGTCTACCTACAGGATTCACTTGGCCTGCATGCGGATGAAGGCCATCAAGTGCTGGCGCGCTATTGGCTACCCGCCCAGGCGCACCATCTCAACCAGCTGGCTGCGGATGCCGCCCATGGCGTATTGCCACCGTCGCAAACGCGCTTTGGCCAGCCGACGCCTGATGAGCTAAAACAGCGCAATGCGGTGAAAGGGGTGAGCCGCCACGCCGCCACGATTCACATGGCCGAGAAGTTTGCCTTCTACCTGCACATGGCCCTCGATAGCGGCCTATTCGAGCGTGAACCACTGATGCAGCACGCCAGCGCCCTACGGAGCTGCCTATGCCGTTTTTATGCCACGCCCAAGCGCCTGCTAGAAGCCTGGTTTGCCTGGGAGAGCTGCCTTCCGGAGCCAGAGCACGACTCGCTCATTAATGAAATTGCCTGGCATCTGGAAGACCACGGCAGCCTGTTTCACTGGTTAGATTGGCGGCCAGATGCGTGGTGCGAGCCTGGTGAGCGGCCGACGCTGAGCCACTTTACGGCGATGTCACTGGTGGGGCCGCTGAACAGTGCAGTGTGGAGCGAGCCGCAGTTGGAAAGTCCGCGCGAGTGCGCCGACATTCGCGAATGGGTCGAGAGCCACTACCACCTCACCAGCGCCGACGATATGCAAGAGTTTTTAACCTTCATGTTGGAGGCGGGAGATCGGCAGGAGTACCAGATCAACTACGCGCCCTACACGCTGAACCCGGAGCGGTTGGCGGCTGAGATCGCCATATTGGAGTCCGGCGACTGCGGTGAAGAGGAGCGTCACCACTTGTTGCGCCTGCGCCGTGTGAGTACCAATGAAGATGGTTGTAATGACGTGGACATGGCCGCTTGGGACATTGCCCAGCTCGTGGATCTTGCCATTGCGGCACGTCAGCTGGGTTGGCTCGACAAGTCAGCATTCGCGAACGTGCTCGACCGCGCCTATCAGTTGGCGGCGGATCATTACTCGGGTTGGCAGGAGTATGCGGCGGGCATGTACGCAGGGTTTTCGTTTTTCATGGGCGACACCCCGGAACGAGAGAGCTTCTTGGCCGGTTTTCGTCAAGCGCTGGTGGCTTGGTTATGCGGCGCGCCAGTGCTGGCCGGCCCCTGGGCAAGTCTGGATTTTCCGGGTAACAAGCCGCGGCATTTTGCGCCGTTGCATATCGACACGTTGCCGGGTGATCAACGAATCTTACATTAGACTCGCCAAGCATAGGATAACTAGCTTATAGTCCAGGGGTTGTAAAAAATGAGTTTTCTCATGCTTGGGTTTTTTCAATTTCCATTTTGTTACGAGGTTAATCGCATGGTTGCGTCGCCACACCCCGCTGTGACCGCTGTCCGTGTTGTAAGTGTTTGTGTCGTCGTTGCTTTGTTAGCTGGCTGTGCAGGCTCTGCCTCACGCCAGGACATGGAAGCCCCCGAGGATTATTTCTCGATGTCGCTTCCCGGCATGGAGGGAGTCACTCCCCAAATGTCGCCCGTTGATCCTATCAGTGCTCACCTGCGTAACCTGCAGACGCCCCCGCCAACGGTCGTTCGCCAAGCGCTGTTAGAGCAGCATCAGCGGTGGGCAGGAACGCCTTATCGGATTGGGGGGACGACGGATCGAGGGATCGACTGCTCTGCCTTGGTAAGAAACGTTTTCCGCGATACCTTTGACGTTGAGTTACCCCGTTCTACCCAAGATCAAGTGCATGAGGGACGCCCGATCGACCGCCAAGAGCTGCAGGCGGGCGATCTGGTCTTCTTCCGCCCACCCGGACGCTACAACCACGTGGGCATTTACGTCGGCAATGGCTATTTTCTCCATGCGTCCACGTCGAAAGGCGTGATTATTTCCAGCCTGGATAATAGCTACTGGCAGCGCTACTACTGGCAGTCGCGTCGTGCCCTAGAGCCGACCAATCTGGCCCAGCTCAGCAGTCGTTATACGCCGTAAGTGTCGGCCGTGCGCGTCGGTCAACATTGGAAAGGCCATCAATGATTCAAGCAAAAACGCGCGCCTGGTGGCGCGCGACGGCGGCCCTATGTTTAGGGTCGTTTTTGGTGTTTATTAACCTGTATGTGCCGCAACCGTTATTGCCGGGCCTGAAAGAGGCTTACGGGGTTTCCACCTTAGGCGTCAGCCTGCTGATGTCGGTATCTACGCTCTCTTTGGCCTTGGCGCTTCTGGTGTTTGGGCCGCTCTCCGATGCCATTGGCCGCGAAGGGATTATGCGTATCACGCTGCTCCTGGCGGGTGGTTTGTCGCTCGCTTTAGCTTTTGCGCCTACCTTCGAGAGTTTATTGTTTCTGCGCTTGCTGCAAGGCTTCGTGCTCGGCGGCTTGCCCGCCGTGGCGATTGCCTGGATGGGCGACGAGTTCGATAAAACCGCCTTGCTGAGTGCCGTGGGGCTTTATATTGGGGCCAATTCGTTAGGCGGTATTAGCGGGCGTATTGTTGGGGGCGGGGCGGCAGCCATCGGTGGGCCTAGCGCTGCGTTTCTCGCGGTGGGTGCCATGACCGTGGTGGGCTGTATCATTTTTTGGCGGCTACTGCCCAATAGCCAAGCCTTTACGCCTCAGCGCTTTCAATTACGCCAAGCGGTGGGGGACCTGCTCGGCCATTTACGCTCGCCGGTGCTGCTCGCTGCCTACTTCCTTGGCGGTATTAACTTTCTGATTTTTATTAATCAGTACAGCTATATTACTTTCCGTTTGGCGGATGCGCCATATCAACTGGCGGCCAGTGGCCTAGGGCTGATCTTTCTCACCTACCTAGGTGGCACCTTTGGCTCGACAGTGTCGGGCAAGTTGGCGGGGCGCTTTTCCCCCGCCCGCTGCATAAGTGCGGGCATTGTGATTCTCATGTTAGGCACCGCCATCACCCTGGCGGACTCGCTGGCGCTCATCATCCTCGGCTTAACCATTAACGCCTTCGGCTTCTTTATGGCGCACTCATTGGCGTCTAGCTGGGTGGGGCGCTACGCCCAAGGGGCACGGGGCAGCGCCTCGGCGCTCTACCTAGTGTTTTACTACCTCGGTGCCAGCATTGGCGGATTTTGGCTAGAGCCTTTTTGGCGCTGGACACAGTGGCAGGGTGTGGCGATAGGCTCGTGGCTGTTGCTGTGCGTGACGTTGGCCATTGGTGTTGGCTTATGGCGCTTTGAGCGCCGTGCTGCTAATACGTAAGCTGCCACCTGCCAGATGCCACTGTTGATGGCACAGCCGGTTGAGTAGTGCTGTGTCGTGACTAATCACGATGACGCCAAGCTGATGGTGTTCAGCGTGCGCTTTAAGCGCCTGCCACAGCGACAGCTGAGTGATGGGGTCCAGCATGGTGGAGATCTCATCGGCCACCACATAGCGGACGCCGGGGGCGAGGGCGCGCAGCACGCACACCCGTTGTAGCTCGCCGCCGGAGAGTGCGCTGGGAAAGCGCTTTAGCCATTCATCTTCAATGCCAAACGCCGCCATCAGCGTATCTGGCGGTGTCCACGCTTCCCTCAATATCTTTCCTACCCGCCAGCGCGGGTTCACCGCGAGCTCCGGCGACTGGGGCAGCCACTGCACTGGCCGCAGCCCGCGTGTGGGCAGCGGCGAACCATCTACCTGAACACTGCCTTGGGAAGGCGTTAGCTGGCCTGACAATAGCTTGCCAAGCGTTGATTTCCCCGATCCAGAGTCACCGCTGATTCCTAACCACTCACCGGGCGCAAGGCGTAGGGAGATATCCGCCAACAGCGGCGTGCCTGCCGCAAAGTGGAACGATAGCTGGTGGGTTTCAAGCAAGCGCTGGCTCCTGATGCGTCGGATGGAAGGGGTGTGTGCTGAACGCGTTATCCGGTAGCGCCTGCCACAAGTCTCGCGCATAGCAACTCATAAGCTGCTCGCCCTGGCCTTGGAAAGCCTGGGCCGGTGCGGTTTCCAGCGCTTGGCCCTGGCGAATCACGGAAACCCTGTCGGCAATGGTAAGAGCATGGCGCAGATCGTGGGTAATCAGCATCACCGCTTTGCCCTCTAGGGCGATAGCTTTTAGTGCTGCCAGCACACGGTCGCGCTGGTTGGGGTCAAGGCCTACGCTGGGCTCATCGGCAATCACCAGACGTGCGTTGCTCACCTGGGCCATAGCGATGAGCACCCGCCGCGCCATGCCGCCTGACAGCTCGTGAGGGTAGTGGGTAGACGCGTGGCTAAGCTGATAGCGGCTCAATAGCTCATCGGCGCGCTGATGGGCGGCTGAGCGACCAAATCCTGCCCGTTGGGCCGCCCAGCGTACCTGATGCTGGCTGCGGGCGAGCGGGTCAAGAGCATTCAACGATTGAGGAATGAGCGCCAACTGATGCCCCCTCAGCTGCCGCTGGCGCGCTGGTGTTAAGTCCTCCCCCTGGAAGCGCAGCTCTCCTGCGACCCGCGCCGCTTGGGGCAGTAGCCCCATAATGGCGTAGGCCAGCAGGCTTTTACCTGCGCCTGACGCACCCACCACAGCATGCACTTCGCCCGGCTGAAGGTGCAGCGAGAGCGACTCGATACAGGTGGTCCACTCCCGTCGCCACCAGCGGGGGTAGTAGGGGAGTTGCAGGGTTAGCCGGTCAATGGTCAGCATGGCAAGCTCCTTGTTAAACATCGCGATCTTTACAGCGCTTTGCGCAGCATCGAGGCGAAGCGTTCAATCGCCAGTACCATCAGCAGTAAACCCAGCCCAGGAAACACCCCTAGCCACCAGTAGCCGCCGGTAAGGTAGCGCATGGCGTCGGCCAGTAATACGCCGATGGCGGGCTGGGTAGGGTCTAAGCCAACGCCTAAAAAGGTCAGGGCCGCTTCATGCAAAATGGCGTGGGGAAACAGCAGCAGTGCGCCGACCAAGCAGTGAGGCAGCACATGGGGCAGCAAGTGGTACCAAACAATAAATCCTTGGCGTTTGCCAAACCCTTTCGAAATCGCCACATAAGGGGAGTTTCGCAAGCTGAGTAGTTCGGCTCTGAGCAAGCGGGCAAGGCTTGGCCAGTGGGTCAGCGCAACAGCGATAATGACAGCCTGGGTGCCGCCGCCCAGGGCAAAGGCGATCAGCAATAGTAAAATCAGGTGTGGCACGCTCAGCAGCGTATCAATCAGTAAGCTCACCAGCGCATCCAGTATGGGCGAGAGCATGGCGAGACTCGCCAAGCTTAAAGCAATCAGCGTGCCCAACAGTGCCGCGCTCAGCCCTACCCCAAAACTCAAGGCAAGCCCCGCCAGCGTGCGGGCCCAAAGCTCACGCCCTAGGGCATCGGTGCCCAGCCAGTGCTCGGCGCTGGGAGGCATGAGGCGGGCCTCGAACTGCATGTGCAGTGGGCTATCTCCCAGCCATAGAGAACTGCTGAGCAACAGTAATACCAGCAGGCCAAACACACCTGCATAGCCTGCTGCGACCAGGCGCGGCTGGCTATTCATTAGTGCGGTCCCGTGCGATACGTGGGTCGGCCCACTGGTAAAGGCCATCGGCGATGAGGTTGCCAACACTCACAAATAGCGCGGTAAATAGCGCTATGGCGAGCAGTAGCGGCACATCGCTTCGCAAGCCAGCGGCGACGGTCGCCTGCCCAAGTCCTGGGTAAGCAAAGACTTGCTCAACCAGAAGGGAGCCGCCAAATAGCTCGCCGAGAGAGGCAAACGCCAAAGTGACCGCTGGCAGGCTGGCGTGGCGCAGACCGTGGCGCCAGGCGATATCGAAACGGCTGGCGCCTTGGGCAAAGGCGTGCAACGCGGTATCCGAGCGCATAAACGCCGCCATCTTGGCCCGGGTATGTAGCGTGATGGTGGCAACGCCTAACAGGGCGAGGGTGAGAGTAGGTAAAAGAAGATGGTGCAGCTGCGTGAGCAGCGTTACTTCTTGGCTCAGCACGCCCGTGGGCCCTGCGCAGCAGGTGGGGGTCCAGCCCAAGGTGACGGAGAAAAGTAGCAACGCCAGCATGGCGAGCCAAAACGTGGGCGTCGAAGCAGTGATATAAGCATAGCCGCTGATCAAGCGGTCCAGCAGGGAGCCCTCTTTGCTTCCTGCGGCGATGCCGAGTACTACGCCAAGTATCAGCGAGAGCAGCCAAGCGCTCAACAGCAGAAAAAACGAGCGCTGGAAGCGCTGGTTAATGACGTCGCTCACCGGCTGGTTGTAGATATGGCTCCAGCCAAGCTCTCCGCTAAGCAACTGTTGCAGCCAGTGGTGAAACTGCACACTGGCCGGGGCGTTAAACCCCCAGCGTTCGGCAATCAGCGTGCGCTGCTCAGGGCTGACCTGGGCCATTTGCGGGCCAAGATAGGCATCCACCGGGTCGATGGGAGATAGCATCATTAGCCCAAAAGAGACCGCTGCGACACTCAGCAGTACCAGCAACAGCCGAAGTAGGCGGCTCGCTAGCCAAGCCGTTAATCGCACGTCCAGCGCCACTCAAGCAAGTTGGCGGTGACCGGCCAGCCGTGGCCGTGAGGGGCAACGCCCAGTTCGCCCAGGTCGAGGCAGCGGTTGGTGGCATACACGTGGGCAAGGTTGACCATCCAGGCCCAGCTGGTGTCTCCCTGTACCCCATAGCCGGTATCGCCGTCCCATTGGGCGGCTTGCCAATGCTGATTGGCTTCTTCGGTGTTAGCCGCCGCTTGGGCGGCATCCAGGTGTTGGTCGACCGCCTCGTTGGCGTAGTAACCACTGTTGTAAAAACCGAACCCAGCATGCTCGCTATGAAAGAGGTAGAACACTTCCTGCGGGCTATGGCTACCAAAACCAAACACAATGGCATCTTGATGGAGGGCTTCCCGCTGAATCTCGTCCCAGTGGCGGCCAGTGGGCTGCATCTCAATGCCGAGCGGCCGCACCATCTCGGCACTCACTTGGGCTAGCTGTTGGCGCGTGGCGTCGCTGGAGGGGTACGTGAGACGAAAGCGTGCGGGCTGGTCGCCTTTATAGCGCAGTCCGTCCTCCTCTTGGCGCTCCCAGCCTGCCTCCTTTAGAAGCGTATTCGCACGGGCTAAATTCGGCGCTGCCACTTTCTCGCCTTCTTGGCTCCACGGAAGGCCGTCCGCTGGCCCAAAGGCCGGGCGTCCAAAGCCGTTGAGTGCTACGTCCACCAACGTTTCTCGGTCTAAGGCTAGATTCACCGCTTGGCGAATAGCGAGATCAGCCGTGACGTTATTCCCGATGGGCGCGCCGTTGGCCGCTTGCTCGCCTTCATCAGGCTGCATGGGAAACAGAATGCCGCGGTTGTCCACACTGTTCATAATGACCCGCTGCATCTGCTCAGGGATGTTCTCTGCCAGCGCTGGTGGCACCGCAGCGAGATCCACCTGGCCTGCGTGAGCTGCACTTAGAGTGGCGGCTTCATCGGTAAACAGAAACACCAGACGCTCGAAGACCGGCGCGGGGCCGTAAAAGTAGGGGTTCCGCTCAACAATCAGCTGCTCACCCTCTTGCCACTCCACTAACCGGTAAGGGCCTGACCCCAGCGGCTGCCTGCCATACTCGTCGCCATAGCCGTTTTCTCGCTCGGCGTTGGGCACGATACCCAGTGTCATCAACTGGTCGATAAAAGTGATGCGCGGTGTTTTGAGGGTGAATTCGACGGTGTTGCCGTCGACCGCACGGGCACTCGCTAATGCGCTGAGATCCGCTCTACCGCCTGCCTCGGCGGCGGCGGTGAACGTAAAGGCAACGTCTTCTGCGGTTAGCGGGGTGTTGTCTGAAAAGCGCACGTCCGTGCGTAAGGTGAGAGTCCAGGTAAGGCGATCTTCAGAAAGGGACCATGCTGTGGCTAGGCCTGATTGCGGGGTTAAGTCCTGACCACGGGTAAGCAGCGTAGACTGAAATAGAGGGCTGCCGTACTGACCCCAGCCCAATAGCGGATCAAACCCTTGCTCCGGCTCACCACCAATGGCAAGCACTAGCTGGTCTTTGGCCAACGCTGGCGCGCTTAGCGCTACGCATGTGGCTGCGAGAGCCAGTCGACGCATGGGACACCTTTTTCAGTGCTATTAGTATGATGTTTTTACAATAACATCATACTATCGGCGCTGGAAGTTGCGGCAGAGCACTACACCGGATAGGCGAAGGAGAGAGTATGCAGCGGGTAACGGTAACGCTGGATGAGGAGCTGTTAAGCGAGGTCGATGCGCTGATGGCGCTGCGCGGCTATCAAAATCGCTCAGAGGCCATTCGTGACTTGACCCGCAACGGGTTAAAGCAGGTGAAAGAGGAGGTTGCGCCCAATGCGCCGTGTATGGGAGCGCTGGTGTATGTGTATGACCACGCGGCGCGAGATCTCTCTAAGCGCCTGACTCGTCACTCTCATGACCATCACGATTTAACGCTCTCAACGCTGCATGTGCATATCAATCACGATAGCTGCTTGGAAGTCGCACTCTTAAAGGGGCAGGGGAGTGCACTAAAGCAGTTTGCCGATGAGGTGACATCGTCGCGTAGCGTGCGTTATGGCCAACTTGTGTTGATTCCAGAAGAGTCAGCATCACATAGCGGCCATTAAAATAAAAAGGGCGGCCCATTGGAGGCCGTGTGAAAACAGCCTCCAATGGCCGCCCTTTGTGGCATGCAAGAGCTTAGTGCTCTACGCCGCCTTCGCCGTGAACGTGGCCGTGCTCGGCTTCTTCCTGGCTTGCTTCGCGTACGGTCGCAATTTCAACGTCAAAGTTGAGGTGCTGACCCGCCAGCGGGTGGTTGCCATCAACCACAACGGTGTCGCCTTCAACTTTCTTGACGGTAACCATGAGCGGGCCGCCTTGGGTTTGCGCTTGGAACTGCATACCTGGCTCAATGCTTTCAACACCTTGGAAGGCATCACGCGGTACTTCTTGCAGCAGCTGCTCTTGAACTTCGCCGTAACCCTCTTCAGGGGAAACTTTAACGTTCAGTTTGTCCCCAGCAACACGACCTTCAAGCTCTTTTTCCAGGCCCGGAATGATGTTGCCAGCGCCGTGGAGATACGTCAGCGGCTCGCGGCCTTCAGAACTGTCTAGCACCTCACCTGCATCGTTGGTCAGGGTGTAGTGGAACGCGACAACCGAGTTTTGCGCAATTTGCATTGAATAACCTTTCGGTGAGTGCATGTCCCAACATGGTAACGCGTGTGGGCCTGCTTGTCAGGGGGTAAGCGGGCTTTTTCCACCTCCACGCCTTTAGCGCTATTGCGCCGGGGGGTGTGCAGGGATACCCTACAGCAATTAATTTTTCTCTTGAAATAACACTCACCGGAGCCTGTTATGACTATCTTCTTAATTTGGGTTATCGCCTTTGTACTGATTGCTTATTTTGCTAATAAGCGTTGGGAAAGCGGCGTTAGCCAGGGGCTAGATAAAATGCTGCCAAGCGTGCTGAAAAGCCATGGCGACAACCGCTATTTGTGGGTGGTTGCGTTGGCCGTATTGGGTGCTACAACTTTGATTCGCCCTGTAGATGTGCTGCTGGTGGCGATTTTGCTCGCGGTGATTGCATTGGTAGTGATGAAACTTGCCAACTGGGCAAGCAGTAAAGTCGCTCACTAAACGCGATTTGTTGCTCCAAACACACAGCCGCCCGGCCAAATTGGCCGGGCGGCTGTGTGTTTGGCAACTGTCATAGTGTCAGCTGCGTAGATAGTGCTTTTACTTAACGAGCTAGACCTTAGTTGGTTGCGATTTAGTACGGCGCTACGCTCAGATTAGCACCACTACCAATTAGGCGAACCCGCTGACCTGCCTGGAACTGACGATCAGCACTTTGCACCACCACTACATCGGTACCATCATCACGACGGATTTCCATTTCCAATGCATTCACACGGTTAGCGCGATCTTCAGCAGCGGTACCCGCCACCGCGCCACCTAGCGCCCCTGCTACGGTGGCGAGCTGACGCCCTGAGCCGCCGCCGATTTGGTTACCTAGCAGGCCGCCAATCACGGCGCCGCCGCCACCACCCAGCAAATTGCCGGTGCGGCTATCGGCCTGAATTTGCACGGGGCGAACGGCCACGATAGTGCCATAGCTGACGCTCTGCCCCGTTTGCGCTTGGTTACCACGGTAGACATCGCCGGAGTAGGGCGCGGTATTGGCGCAGCCAGCCAGTGTCAAAATGCTCAATGCGGCAACGGGTAATAAACGTTTCATTAAAACCTCCAGTGGGTATCAGCATCTATGGCCGTGAATCGGCCGCAAGGCGTTGCGTACAATTTATTTTAGAACAGCGTTCGTTAAAAGATAACGGAATCGTACAGCTTTGACCAGCCATCCAGAAAAAAGGTCATAAAGTAAAGTGTAGGCAGGCATTAAGAAAGCAGTGTGCAAAAATTTTGCACGCGTTTGGGTTAATTGCAAAGTATTAAACGGAAGGCAAAAAAACAGGAGGCCGAAGCCTCCTGGAGGTATTGCGAGTAAGGTTGATTAACCGAACTGATTCATGGTGTTGTCTTTGCCGCCCGCTTTCAGCGCTGCGTCGCCATGGAAGAACTCTTTATGATCGTCACCGATGTTAGAACCTGCCATGTCCTGGTGCTTAACAGTGGCGATACCTTGGCGGATCTCTTGACGCTGCACACCTTCCACATAGGCCAGCATACCTTCGTCGCCAAAGTAGCCCTTAGCCAGGTTGTCGGTAGAGAGCGCTGCGGTGTGGTACGTGGGCAGTGTAATCAGGTGGTGGAAGATACCTGCTTCGCGAGAGCTATCGCGCTGGAAGTTACGCGTCCACTCGTCGGCCAATTGACCAAGTTCGGTGTTGTCATACTCCACGCTCATCAGCTTGTCGCGCTGGTAAGCCGAGACATCCTTGCCCTCTTTCTCCCAGGCATCGAAGACCTGCTGACGGAAGTTGAGCGTCCAGTTGAAGGAGGGCGAGTTGTTGTAGACCAGCTTGGCATCCGGCACCACCTCGCGGATACGGTTCACCATGCTAGCAATTTGGCCAACGTGGGGCTTTTCGGTCTCGATCCACAGCAGGTCGGCACCGTTTTGCAGGCTGGTGATGCAGTCCAGTACTACGCGATCTTCCCCCGTGCCCGGCTTGAACTGGTAGAGACCCGAGGCTAAACGCTTGGGCTTGACCAGCTTGCCGTTTTGCTTGATGACGACGTCACCGTTGTTGATGTCTGCCGCGTTCTCGATGACGTCCCCATCCAAGAAGCTGTTGTACTGGTCGCCCAGGTCGCCCGGCTCGTTGGTGACGGCGATCTTCTGGGTCAGGCCAGCGCCCAGAGAGTCGGTGCGGGCTACAATCACGCCATCTTCTACGCCCAGCTCCAAGAAGGCATAGCGCACGGCGTTGATCTTCGCCAGGAAGTCTTCGTGGGGAACGGTGACCTTGCCATCCTGGTGGCCGCACTGCTTCTCGTCGGAGACCTGGTTTTCGAGCTGGATACAGCAAGCGCCCGCTTGAATGAATTTTTTGGCCAGTAGGTAGGTGGCTTCGGCGTTACCGAAACCGGCGTCGATATCGGCAATAATCGGCACGATATGCGTTTCGTAGTTGTCGATCTTGCTGATCAGCTCTTGCTCTTTAGCGCTATCGCCTGCCGCCTTGGCGTCGTCCAGGGCGCGGAACAGGTGGTTGAGTTCCCAGGCATCCGCTTGCTTCAAGAAGGTATAGAGCTCTTCGATCAGGTGCGAGACCGAGGTTTTCTCGTGCATGGATTGGTCGGGAAGCGGGCCGAACTCGGAGCGCAGGGCTGCCACCATCCATCCAGAGAGGTAGAGGTAGCGGCGTTTGGTGGTGCCGAAGTGTTTCTTGATCGAGATGAGCTTTTGCTGACCGATGAAACCGTGCCAGCAGCCCAACGACTGAGTGTACTGGGAGGTGTCGGCATCGTAGGCGGCCATGTCGTCGCGCATGATCTTGGCCGTGTAGCGAGCGATGTCCAAACCGGTATGGAAACGGTTTTGAGCGCGCATACGGGCAGCATATTCAGGTTTGATGGCTGACCACTTGCCGCCTTGGGCTTCGCGAAGGTGGGCCATGGCTTTGATATCGTCGAGCAGTCCTGTCATGAGCTGATTCCTCCAGAGTTATCGTCGTTCGCACGTTAGCTTGTTCTTATGCTGCACCTGCGAGATAGATTCCAGCATTATTCAAATTCGCGACGCTGTCTCTACACCCATCGTCTCTTAATAAAACGTCGCGGTGTGGCGCTTTGCGTTTCACAGTGTCGGTGTCTCCAAAGAGGAGAGTCCTTAACGCTGCAGTGCAATAACTATCGACTAGGCAAGGAGATCCAACAATTGTCACTTGGGGGCATGCGGCGTTGTAGTCCGACGACAGCGACTACGCCAAACGCCCTGTTTGTGTAGTCGTTTTTCGTCATGGCTTTGACTACGAACACAAAAAAAGCGCCACACGGGGTGGCGCTTGGCGACATTGGCACTGAATCACTACAAAAACAGCGTCATCTCACGATGGGGAATGCCTGCATCCATAAACACGTCGCCGTGGGCAACAAACCCCAGGCGTTCATAGAAAGCGAGGGCATGTAACTGGGCGCTAAGCGCTGCATGAGGGTGGCCGGCCTCGCGGGCGGCTTTAATGGCCGCCTCCATTAGCTGGTAGCCAATGCCCGTGCCTCGGGCGCTGCTAAGTACCGCAACGCGGCCAATGTGGCCATCGGGCAGCAGTCGCGCGGTGCCTACCGGCTCGCCATTGAGAGTGGCTAAAAAGTGCAGGCACTCCGTATCGAGACCATCCCACTCCTCTTCTTGAGGAACTTGCTGCTCGTCGATAAAGACGATTCGGCGAATCAGCGAGGCTGGCTCACCCAGTAATGCCCAACTACCACTTTTTACCGTTACCGCTTCCACGTCTTACTCCTCGTCGTCTCCTTCGCCCATAAAACCAAGGCTGCCGCTGTTGATGAGCTGTGTAATCAGCGCTTTAGCGCCGTCAATTTCCAGCACCTCTTCGTACATCGGCGTTGGGTCAGCGAGGCGTTTTGCCAGAGTCTCTGAGCAGCTATGCCCGTCGCCATCGACAAATAGCGTGGTGCCTGACGCATCGCTACGCCATGCAAAGCGAGAACCCGGCATATGGAACAGTGGCTCACCGTCTTGTAGTTGAGCAACAAGGTCGGCTTCGCTCATCGGCTCTTCGAGGGGAACGACTTGATCGATATATTTGGGCTGGGTCATCACGCGGCCAAACCACTGAGCAACCTGTTCAGGATTATCCAGGGTGGAGAGAATAAACTGGCGCATGCGTTCGACGGCGGCATCGTCGAGCTCGCCTACCTCCTCGGCAGGGGCCATGCCCGCATCGCTATAACGCTGGGAGTCCGACATTTGTTCGCCGACATAATCGGCATACGAGGTGATGGCTTCGTCGGCCGAGGGCGCCCGGAAACCCACCGAAATCGTCATGCAGTCGTCGGTTTGGCTGACGCCGTGGTGTGCCCAGCCGGGGGGCAAATACAACATGTCGCCGGGTGCCAGGGTCCAGTCGGAATCTGCTTCAATCTCGAAAGACTGCAGAATGCGCAAGTCAATGCCCTGAATGATGGGAGCATTACCTGGCTGCTTGCCGCCAAGCTGCCAACGACGGTGGCCGCTTGCCTGCAGTAAAAACACATCATACTGGTCGATATGCGGGCCAACACTGCCGCCGGGCGGTGCATAGCTCACCATGATGTCGTCCAGCCGCCAGCGGGGTAGGAAATCAAACTCATCCATCAGCGCAGCGATAGAGGGCACATAGTGGTCGACCGCTTGTACTAGCAGGCTCCAGTGACCTTCCGACAGCCGCTCGAAAGTGGCGTCGTCGAACGGCCCGTGCGAGACCTGCCAGGGGCCGTCGGGGCCGTTCTCTTCGACCAGCCGCGCTTCGACGCCCGGTTCGCAGGCAAGACCTGCCAGCTCGTCGGGGTCGATGGGGCTGACGAAATCAGGGATAGCGCCACGAATCAGCAGTGGCTTCTGTTGCCAGTAGTTGGCCAAGAAGTCTGCGGGCGTTAAATCGCCCAGCAGGGTGAGTGGCTTATCGTGATGACTCATGGCGTTATCCTAGTTCAAGTGAGCGCTACGTTAGTGTCGCAGGGCGTCGTTTAGAGTGCAGCAAGCCGCTGGTTGAGTGCTTCGGCCTGGGCCTTCGCATTACCAATATAGCTGGCGGGCGAGAGCGCCTTCAGCTCATTTTTCACCGTCTCGGGCAGCTCAAGGGTATCAATAAAGGCCGCAAAGCCCGCTTGGTCAATACGCTTGCCGCGAGTAAGTTCTTTGAGCTTCTCGTAGGGCTTTTCAATGCCGTAGCGACGCATCACGGTTTGGATCGGCTCGGCCAGTACTTCCCAGCTGTTATCCAGGTCTTCTGCCAAGCGCGACGGGTTAGCTTCCAGCTTGCTGATGCCCTTAAGGCTAGCGTGGTAGCCAATCAGGCCATAGGCCAAGCCAACGCCTAGGTTACGCAGTACGGTGGAGTCGGTCAGGTCGCGCTGCCAGCGAGAAATCGGTAGTTTCTGTGCTAGGTGGCTCATCACCGCGTTGGCGAGGCCCAGGTTGCCTTCTGAGTTTTCAAAGTCAATCGGGTTGACCTTGTGCGGCATGGTGGAAGAGCCAATTTCGCCCTCTACGGTGCGCTGCTTGAAGTAGCCCAGGGAAATATAGCCCCATACGTCGCGGTCAAAGTCGATCAGGATCGTGTTGTAGCGGCAGATCGCATCGAACAGTTCGGCAATGTAGTCGTGGGGTTCGATTTGCGTGGTATAGGGGTTAAAGCTTAAGCCCAAGCCTTCAACAAAGGTGCGCGCGTTGGCTTCCCAGTCGATATCTGGGTAGGTGGTCAGGTGGGCGTTGTAGTTGCCGACCGCACCGTTGATTTTGCCCAGAATCTCCACGCTTTCGATCTGCTTGAGCTGGCGCTTGAGGCGATACGCCACGTTAGCCATCTCTTTACCTAGCGTGGTGGGGCTAGCCGTTTGGCCATGGGTGCGTGACAGCATCGGCTGGCCTGCATGGGCAATCGCCAGCTTGGCAATCTCATCGGCGACTTCGTGCATTGTCGGCAGCATAGCTTTTAGGCCATCTGCCAGCATCACGCCGTAAGAGAGGTTGTTGATGTCTTCACTGGTGCAGGCGAAGTGGATAAATTCGGTAACGGCGTTTAGCTCGGCTTGGCCTGCAATCTTCTCTTTTAGGAAGTACTCCACCGCTTTAACGTCGTGATTGGTGGTGCGCTCAATCTCTTTGATACGCTCCGCGTCATCGACTGAGAAGTCACGAATAAGCTGCTCTAGAAACGCGGTGGCTTCTGCGGAAAGCGGCGGGACTTCGACAATCTGGCCGTGCTCAGCAAGGCGCTGCAGCCAGCGCACTTCCACGATCACGCGCGCACGGATCAGGCCGAATTCGCTGAAGTGTTCACGTAGCGCGGCGGCTTTGGCGCCGTAGCGGCCGTCAACGGGAGAAAGGGCGGTCAGAGCAGAGAGTTGCATGGCTTGGTTTCCAGAGTGGTCAAAGTCGGAGGTCGAAAGTAAGGTATCTTGGCGGCTAGCTAAAGTTATCCAGCGCTCGGCGTAGCGCCTTGCGTTGAAACACCAGCTTCCAGCGGCGGCCGCCCTGCTGATGCCACAACAGCGCAAAGCGAATACCGGCCATTAAGCAAGCGCGTACTCGTTCCGGCATCATGCGGGTTTGCAGTAGCGAGGGGTCGCCCTGCACCACAATGCGCGTTTTAAACGTCGAAATGGTCTCTTGGTAAGTTTCACCAAGGCTGGCAATGACGTTTTCGTGAGTCGTTCCAAAGTGGTCTGCTTGCCCTTGAACATGGGTCAGCTTTTGGCCTAACACGTCCATCATCTGGCGGTCGGTGCGCAGCTTATTCATTAGCAGCAGCAGCGAAAATCCGTAGCGCAATACCACCGGGTTGGCCTGCTTACGGCCAACGAGTGCTTCCAGCGTATCCAGCCCGCGGCGCAGGTTGTTGGGGTGGCCGCCGTAGATGGCTTCAAAACTTTCCGGGTTGGTGTCTACCGTCGCGTTGATCAGCGTTTCCCACGCGCGTGTATCAACTTGTCCTGTACGGGCGAGTTCATCGACGAGGCTTGCTGCTTGAAAGACCCCCGCTAGCGCGAGGGCTTGACGGGCAGCGGGGGTATCGGGCGCGCGGTGAATAGGGGTTGCGCTCATGCAGCGGTCTCCGAGGCATTCCAGGTGGCGCGAATAACGCCGCCGCCTAAGCAGATGTCGTTATCGTAAAGCACCAGCGACTGGCCGGGCGTGACCGCCCACTGCGGGTCGTTAAAAATTACTTCAACGCTGCCATCAGCCTGGGCGACAATTTCGCAGGGGCAGTCGCTTTGGCGGTAGCGGGTTTTGGCGGTAAAGCGGCCTTGCTGAACCGGCGGCTTTCCGGCGACCCAGTCCATCGCCTCGGTGGCGAGTGCATTGGTGTAAAGCAGCGGATGATGCTTGCCTTGCACCACGATCAGCACGTTGCGCTCGAGATCTTTTGCCGCCACGTACCAGGGGTCTTCGGAGTAGTTGGCCAAACCGCCAATACCTAACCCTTGACGCTGCCCCAGGGTGTAGTACATCAAGCCCATGTGCTGGCCAATTTCATCGCCTTCAGGGGTCTCGATGGTGCCCGGCTGGGCGGGCAGGTACTGCTGCAGGAAGTCGCGGAAACGACGCTCACCGATAAAGCAGATACCAGTGGAGTCCTTTTTCTTCGCGGTGACGAGGTCGTGCTGCTCCGCCAGCGCGCGCACTTCAGGTTTTTCAAGCTCACCGACCGGGAACAGCGTGCGGGCAATCGCCGCTTCTGGCACCGCGTGCAGGAAGTAGCTTTGGTCTTTATTGCCATCCAGGCCTTTCAGCAGGCGCGGGTGACCGTCGCGGATGCCTTGGCGCACGTAGTGACCGGTGGCGATTTTATCGGCACCCAGCATCTCGGCATACTCCAAGAAGACCTTGAACTTGATCTCCCGGTTACAAAGGATGTCAGGATTAGGCGTACGGCCTGCTTTGTACTCTGCCAAGAAGTGCTCGAATACGTTGTCCCAATACTCGGCAGCGAAGTTAGCCGTGTGCAGCTTGATGCCCAGTTTGGCGCACACGGCTTCCGCATCGGCCAGATCCTCCTTCGCCGTGCAGTATTCGGTGCCGTCGTCTTCATCCCAGTTTTTCATAAACAGGCCCTCGACCTCGTACCCCTGTTGGAGCAGAAGGAGAGCAGAAACGGAGGAGTCGACGCCGCCGGACATGCCGACAATCACTTTGCCGGTGGCAGCGGTGTGGGTGTCTGACGCGTCCTGGGTGGCTGTGCCATCGGTGGATGTCATTGGCATCCTCAGTTGAAGTGGTGTGCAATTGGGCGGCGATTATACACGATGGGGGCTCGATGCTTCGAGTGCTTCACTCTTGGATCACCGAAAGCGGGAAGTGACGGTGGTTCAGGGCATCGTCAATGCGTTTCAGCACCAGCGGGCTTCTTAACCGCTGCGCGGCCGCGAGTGCGACGATCTCATCGCGTGTTAACCAATGGGTAGCCACAATGGCTGGGTCAATCGCCGTGGTGAGCGGCTGTTCAGGGACGCCGGTAAATCCGTGGCTATGAAACGTTTCTCCCTCTGGGGTGTGAAAAACGTACAGCCCTAAATAGCCGGTGAGCGTTACCTGCCACGCCGTTTCCTCTTGCACCTCGCGCTGTATGGCGGCTACCGGCCCTTCACCAAGTTCCACATGCCCGGCTGGCTGATTAAAGAGCGTGTGGGCACCACCTTTATCCTCTTCCACCATTAAAAAATGCTCGCCCTGCTGAATCACGCAGGCCACCGTGCTGCGAATGGTTGGCCGAACAGTAGGAGAAGGCGTATTCATTTTTTAGGGCCTCTGGATTTGGCGCTTCGTTTGGGAGCTGCTTTTGCGGCACGCGCTTTATTGGTATCTGAGCCTTTTGGTAAGGCGCTTTTCGGCTTGGCGTTTTTTGGCTTAGCCTTTTTTGGCACAGCGCGAGGCTGCTTGGCATTGTCGGGGCGCGGTGCGTGCAGGGTTTCTTTACGCCATTCTCCAGGTGCCAGGTCGCCCAGTTGCCAGGGGCCAATGGCCGCACGAATCAGGCGCAACGTGGGAAAACCCACGTGGGCAGTCATGCGGCGCACCTGGCGGTTGCGGCCTTCGCTAATAGTGAGTTCCAGCCAACTGGTAAGAGGGTGGCGCTTAGGGTCGATCGGCGGGTCACGTTCAGCGATAGCAGGCGGCGCTATACGGCGCGCTTTGGCGGGTAGGGTCGGGCCATCTTTTAACGTAATGCCTGCTTTGAGCGCACGGATGGCCTCATCGGTGATGTGGCCTTCAAGCTGCACCCAATAGGTTTTTGGCTGCTTGTGTTTGGGGTGGGCAATGCGGTGAATAAGGCCCCCGTCATCACTCAGTAGCAGCAGGCCTTCAGAATCAAAATCAAGGCGGCCAGCGGCGTACACCCCTGGGGTGCGAATCACTTCTGCCAAGGTGGCTCTGCCCTGGCTATCGGTAAACTGGGAGAGCATACGGTAGGGTTTGTGCAGTAAATATAAGGTGCTCATCGTCTCACAAGCTGTCCCAAGAACTAGAGGTGGAGGATTTGTCGACAATCGCTCATGCGGTTAAAGTGCAGCGCTGGTATAATCTGGCGCAGCTGTTTGAGATGAACCGTTGGCATCGTGATGACCACCGTTTTCATCTGTCGTCATCGTTACCGCAATAACCACCGAGTGACCAGTAGTACCACCGACTGACCAAAGGGGCAGCGCATACAGGATGCTCCACCCGCTTCGCGGCATGGCTAATCGTTGAATGAGCCGCGTAGCTCAGGATTTTTTATAATCACAGCGACCGAAAAAAAGAGGTTAACGCAAAAATGTCTAAAACGCCGAAGATCATTTATACGCTCACCGATGAAGCTCCTGCGCTCGCTACCTACTCTTTGTTACCCATCATTGATGCCTTTACCGACTCTGCCGGTGTCGAAGTAGAGACCCGCGATATTTCTCTTGCTGCCCGCGTATTGGCACAATTCCCGGATATTCTGAGCGACGAGCAGCGCGTGAGCGATGACTTGGCGGAGCTTGGTCAGCTGGCGAAGACGCCTGAAGCCAATATTATCAAACTACCTAATATCAGCGCCTCTGGCCCGCAGCTAAAAGCAACCATCAAAGAGCTGCAAAGCCAAGGTTACCCGCTGCCTGACTACCCGGAAGAGCCGAAAAACGACGAAGAAGCCTCCGTTAAAGCGCGTTACGACAAAGTCAAGGGCAGTGCGGTAAACCCGGTGCTGCGCGAAGGTAACTCCGACCGCCGCGCGCCGAAATCGGTCAAAAACTACGCTCGCAAATACCCGCACCGCATGGGTGAGTGGAGCGCTGAGTCTAAGTCCCATGTGGCTCATATGAGCGAAGGCGACTTCTACGGCAGCGAACAGTCGGCGGTGATGGAAAAAGCCGGCACGCTGAAGATTGAGCTGCAGCAAAAAGATGGCACCAACGTGGTGCTAAAAGAGGGTCTTGCGGTACAAGCAGGCGAAGTCATTGACGCCGCCAGCATGAGTAGCCGCCGTCTGCGCAGCTTTATTGACAGCCAAATCAGCGATGCCAAAGAGAGCGGCGTGCTGTTCTCGCTGCACTTGAAAGCCACCATGATGAAGGTCTCCGACCCAATCATGTTCGGTATCGTGGTAGAAGAGTTCTATAAAGAGGTGCTGGAGAAGCACGCTGACGTGCTGAAGAGTGCTGGCTTCAACCCGAACAGCGGTATCGGCGACCTTTACAGCGCTATTGAGAAGCTGCCCAGCGACCAGCAAGAGGCGATCAAAGGCGATGTAGAGGCCCTTTATCAAACTCGCCCGGCCATGGCGATGGTGAACTCCCATAAAGGCATCACCAACCTGCATGTGCCCAGCGACGTGATCATCGATGCCTCTATGCCGGCGATGATTCGTGATTCCGGCAAGATGTGGAACGCGAATGACGAGCTGCAAGATGCGAAGGCTGTTATCCCTGACCGCTGCTACGCCACCATTTACCAGGCGGTGATCGAAGACTGCAAGCAGCACGGCGCGTTCGATCCGACCACCATGGGCAGCGTACCTAACGTGGGCCTGATGGCGCAGAAAGCCGAAGAGTACGGCTCTCACGATAAAACCTTCCAAATGCCTGCCGACGGGACTGTCGTGGTCACCGACGATTCAGGCCAAACTGTGTTTAGCCACACGGTAGAAGCAGGCGATATCTGGCGTATGTGCCAGACCAAAGACGCGCCGATTCAAGACTGGGTGAAGCTGGCCGTTACCCGTGCCCGCGACAGTGGTGCCCCGGCACTGTTCTGGCTCGACGCTAACCGTGCCCACGACGCGCAACTGATCAAGAAGGTCGAGACGTACCTGAAAGATCACGACACCGCTGGCCTGGATATCCGAATTCTCGCGCCGGTCGATGCAATGAAGGTTTCTTTGGAGCGTATCCGTAAAGGCGAAGACACCATCTCCGTCACTGGTAACGTGCTGCGCGATTACCTCACCGACCTGTTCCCGATCATGGAACTGGGCACCAGCGCCAAGATGCTCTCTATCGTACCGCTGATGAACGGTGGTGGCCTGTTTGAAACCGGCGCTGGCGGTTCTGCACCTAAGCACGTTCAGCAGTTCCTGGAAGAGAACCACCTGCGTTGGGATTCGCTGGGTGAGTTCCTGGCCCTGGCGGCGTCGCTTGAGCACCTGGGCAGCACCTTCGGTAACGCCCGCGCGACGCTGTTGGCAAAAGCGCTGGATGAAGCCAATGGCAAATTCCTCGACAGCAACAAGTCGCCATCGCGTAAAGTCGGCGAGCTGGATAACCGTGGCAGCCACTTCTACCTAGCAATGTACTGGGCAGAAGCACTGGCCGCTCAGGGCCAGGACGCCGAACTGAAATCCCTGTTTGGTCGTCTGGCAGAGACGCTGCAAGCCAACGAGAGCACCATCGTTGATGAGCTGAACAGCGTGCAGGGGCAGCCGGTGGATATCCAGGGATACTTCCACCCCAACCGTGAGCTGGCCAGCCAGGCCATGCGCCCGAGCAAGACCCTCAACGACGCGCTGGCCATGGTGTCCAAAGGCTGATCATCCGCTGAGCCGTCGCGCTTCAACGGCTGATCGATCCCTCGCCCGCCTTGCGGGCGAGGGATTTTTATTCTCTCCTGTGTGATAATTTTTTACCTTTCATGAACCCTTGTTGATGGCAGGCGTCTTATACATAGGTGTACAGTCTGTAGAAGCCTGGACTGTAAAAGCCTCGTCTTTGAATTGATCCAAGGCCCTGACTGTCAGCAGCAAGAAGATGATGCACGTGACTTATGCCTAATACATACCCTCTGGACGTGATCGCGACTCTGCAGGCAGGCATGACGCGTCCAGGCATGCCAGAACACGATGATGACTTAGCGGTGCAGTCGGCCGAGCCCGCGCTGGCACAGCCGCCTTTATATAAAGTGGTGTTGCATAACGACGACTACACCCCCATGGAGTTTGTCGTTGAAGTGCTGCAAAGCTTTTTTAATATGGATAGCGAAAAAGCCGTGCAGGTGATGTTGGCGGTGCACACCCAGGGGAAAGCCACCTGCGGCATTTTTACCCGGGATATTGCTGAAACTAAAAGTTATCAAGTGAATGAGTATGCCCGTGAATGTGAGCACCCGCTAATGAGTGACATCGAAGCTGCTGATTAAGCCTATTTAAAATGAGTAGCGTTGAAAAAAAGTAGCGCAGGGGCTTGCAACCACGCCATTTGTACCCGATGTTGAAAGTGCCGGTCGATTAAACTGATCCGACGCAAGCCCTAGGTGTCGATATACCCTAGGTAGTAGCGAAAAGGGGACTGCCATGCTGAGCAAAGAACTTGAACTGACCCTGAACACGGCCTTCACCGTGGCTCGCTCAAAGCGCCACGAATTCATGACTGTAGAGCACCTGCTTCTGGCGCTGCTAGACAATGCCTCTGCGGTGGATGTGCTGAAGGCGTGTGGGGCAAACCTCGACAAGCTGCGGTCCGATCTGCAGGATTTCATTAACTCGACCACACCGCTGATCCCAGAAGGTCAGGGTGACCGTGAAACTCAGCCAACGCTTGGTTTCCAGCGCGTGCTGCAACGTGCTGTATTCCATGTTCAATCTTCCGGTAAAAGCGAAGTGACTGGCGCTAATGTGCTGGTGGCCATCTTTTCCGAGCAAGAGAGTCAAGCGGTTTACTTCCTTAAACAACAAAGCGTGGCGCGGGTAGACGCGGTGAACTACATCGCCCACGGAATTTCTAAAGTCTCTGGTCATGGCCCGTCGCCATCACCTTCCTCTCAAGAGAGTGACGACGCAGAAGAGGGGAGCGCTGAAGGCGCTGCTCATCCGCTGACCGGCTACGCCACCAACCTCAATGAGCAGGCACGTCAGGGTAAAATCGACCCTCTGATTGGCCGCGACCATGAGCTTGAGCGCGTTGTGCAAATTCTGGCCCGCCGTCGTAAAAATAACCCACTTCTGGTGGGTGAAGCGGGTGTGGGCAAAACCGCTATTGCCGAAGGCTTAGCCAAGCGCATCGTCGAAGAAGACGTGCCGGAAGTCATTGCCGACGCGGTGGTTTACTCACTGGATATGGGCGCACTGCTGGCAGGCACCAAGTACCGTGGCGATTTCGAAAAGCGCCTCAAGAGTCTGTTAAGCGAGCTGCGTAAACAGCCCAATGCCATCTTGTTCATCGATGAGATTCACACGGTCATTGGCGCGGGCGCTGCCTCGGGCGGCGTGATGGACGCTTCCAATCTGTTGAAACCGCTGCTCTCTTCAGGCGAGCTGCGCTGCATTGGTTCGACCACGTTCCAGGAGTTCCGCGGAATTTTCGAGAAAGACCGCGCCTTGGCACGCCGCTTCCAAAAGGTCGACGTGCTGGCACCGTCCGTTGAGGACACCATCAAGATTCTCAAAGGGCTGCGTTCGCGCTTCGAAGAGCACCACGAACTGAAATACACCGATGGTGCGTTGGAAAGTGCGGCCCGGTTGGCGGATCGCTACATCAACGATCGCTTCCTGCCCGATAAAGCGATCGACGTGATCGACGAAGCGGGTGCGCATCAGCGGATGCTACCCCCTGAGGTACGTGCTACGACGATCGATGTGGAGCAGGTCGAAGCCGTGGTGGCCTCCATTGCGCGCATTCCACCGAAGAGCGTCTCGAGTTCGGATCGTAAACAGCTCGAGAAGTTGGACCGCGACCTGAAAATGTTGGTGTTTGGTCAAGATGAAGCGATCGATTCACTGTCGGCGGCCATCAAGCTCTCCCGTGCGGGCCTGAAATCTCCCGATAAGCCCGTGGGCAGTTTCCTGTTTGCAGGCCCAACGGGCGTAGGTAAAACGGAAGTCGCTAAACAACTGGCACATATCATGGGCATTGAGCTTGTCCGCTTTGATATGTCCGAGTACATGGAGCGCCATACCGTATCGCGCTTAATTGGTGCGCCTCCTGGCTATGTAGGGTACGACCAAGGCGGTTTGTTAACAGAGGCGGTGACCAAGCAGCCGCACTGTGTGCTTCTGCTCGATGAAATCGAGAAGGCTCACCCGGAAGTCTTTAACCTGCTGCTGCAGGTCATGGATCATGGCCGCCTGACGGATAACAACGGCCGCGAAGCGGACTTCCGCCATGTGATCCTGATTATGACCTCTAACGCTGGGGCAGAGCAGGCATCACGCCGCTCCATCGGCTTCCAACACCAGGATCACTCCACCGATGCAATGGAAGTGATTCGCCGTACCTTCTCTCCAGAGTTCCGCAACCGCTTGGACGGCATTATCCAGTTCCATGCGTTGCCCACTACGGTGGTGCGTAACGTCGTCGATAAGTTCTTGATCGAGCTACAGGCGCAGCTAGACGAGAAGCGTGTACAGCTTGATGTAGACGATACGGCGCGGGATTGGCTAGCAGAGAAAGGCTACGACCCGGATATGGGTGCAAGGCCAATGGCTCGCTTGATTCAGGAGAAACTCAAGAAGCCGCTTGCCGAGATGATTCTGTTTGGCGAGCTGTCAGAGCACGGTGGGATTGTGCATGTCAGCCTGGAAGACGGAGAGCTACATCTATCAACAGAGTCGGAGATGGCAGATGCGCCCTGAAAAGGGCGCTAAGATGACCGACAAGCATTAATTGAAGTACCCGCTTAACGAGCTAACGCACAGCGCCCTGTCTTCGACGGGGCGTTGTCGTTTCCAGGGAGCGGCGCCGTAATTACGCGATACTAAAAGCAGCCATTAGGCGTTTCTGCACTCGCAGGATCGCTTGCGCAGAACATTGCTTGAGGGCGATATCAAGGCTTAGCGCGAGCGGTAAACAATACGGCCTTTTGAAAGATCGTAAGGTGTCAGCTCTACTTTTACCTTATCGCCGGTCAGAATGCGGATGTAGTTTTTACGCATTTTGCCAGAGATATGAGCAGTCACAACGTGGCCGTTTTCCAGCTCAACCCGGAACATGGTGTTGGGAAGGGTGTCAACGATAACGCCTTCCATTTCAATATGATCTTCGCGTGCCATATAGGCAGATCCTCACTTATTTTACATCGTGGATAGTCGAATGATTGCCTCAATAAGCGCTGGCACAAACCTGCACGCCTAAGAAACAGCGCTATATTGTGCCGTAAGCCTGCCGTCAAGGCAAAAAAGCTGACCAGATTAGCGAATTAAAGGTCGCCAATGCCGCCCGTCCAGCAGCTCGATGGGTGAAAAAGACTGCTTGTAGCGCATCTTACGACACTCTTCAATCCAGTAGCCAAGATAAAGATGAGGCAGCTGTTTTTCTTGGCAGAGCGCAATCAACTTTAAAATGGCAAAGGTGCCGAGTGAGCGCTTATCCAGCGCTTCATCGACTTTAAAAAACGTGTAAATAGCTGACAGACCGTGCTCTAGCTGGTCAAACGCTGCCACGGCCACCAGCTCACCTTCTAGGTACATCTCCATGAGGTGCGCATAGGGTTCTTCAAGCGTCAGAAAGGTACGGTACTGCTCGCGGCTGGGTGGATACATGTCGCCGTCTGCATGGCGTTGGCGAATGTAGTCAGCATATAGAGCGTAGTGGTTGGCATCGAAGCGCGCGGCGATGACGCGGGTCTCAATATCGTGATTGCGTTGCCAAACTTTTCGCTGAGTACGGTTGGCGCTAAATTCGTCCACCGGGATGCGGACTGAGCGGCAGGCATTGCAACCTTCGCAGTGAGGGCGGTATAAGTGGCGTCCGCTGCGTCGAAAGCCAAGCAGAGACAGCGAGTCGTACACCCCAGGCACCGGCGACTCCTGAGGATCCAGAAACAGTGTTGTTGCCTCTTTGCCAGGAAGATAGCTGCAGGCATGAGGAACGGTTAGGAAGAAGCGCAAATCCCGCACAGGGCGGCGAGGAGCGTTACTACTCACGGCTTGCCTCCTTGGTGAAAAACGGCGCGGTCACTCTGCTTCAGCGCCTGAGGGTATCGCCGCCAGCCATGGTGAGGCAGGCACGGATGGCGTCTGATGGGCAGGTGGTAAGCGAAAAGCCTTTTCTGGCAACCATTGTTCAAGGTAGTTGATGAACGTGCTACGGGCGACTGTTGTCGCACCCAGGCTGGCTAAATGCGGCGTGTGCATTTGGCAGTCGATGAGTTCACCACCATGGCGTTGCATGGCGCCTGCCAAGTAGGCCAGCGCAATTTTGGAAGCGTCGGGTTGACGTGAAAACATCGACTCACCAAAGAACACTGGCCCCATGGCCAGCCCATACAGCCCGCCGACCAGCTCGCCGTCACGGTGTACCTCAATGCTGTGGGCGATGCCAAGTTCGTGAAGGCGCTGATAGGCACGACGCATATCCGGGTTAATCCAAGTGCCCGGTTCATTTTTACGGGGAGCAGCACATGCCTCAACGACCTGGATGAACTGTTGATCTAGTGTCACGCTAAAGCCACCATGTCGCAGCCGTTTAGCTAGACTGCGGCGTCGTTTAAACTGAGCAGGCAGCAGTATCATGCGCGGGTCAGGGCTCCACCATAAAATGGGGTCCTCGTCGCTATACCAAGGAAATATCCCTTTCCGGTAAGCGTCTACCAGCCAGGCTGGTGTAAGCTCTCCACCGGCGGCTAGGAGGCCGTTGGGAGACTCTAATGCCTGTTCGGTAGATGGAAATGAAGGGTGTGGCGATGAGAGCCAAGGTAGCATCGCTTGCTCCTGTTGCTGATAGCTTCTATAGAAGCGCTGTGACGGCGGAAGGATGCTCGGTATGATGCAAACTCGCAAGTGGATTAAAGACACCGTGTGGTGTAAAGGGAGAATCGCTTGAAAGTAAATAAGGCGGTAGACAAGCGAACGCAGCGACAGTCGCGTCAGTCACCATCTAGTTCTAATTCATCGACGCGGGTGAATGCCGCAAAGGATAAGGCGCACCGGTTTGGCTTGCGCCTGCAAGGATCCGCCCGTGAAGGGGTGGTGGTTGTGATGCTGGCGCTCTGCGTCTTTTTGCTATTGGCGCTGTTTAGCTACCATCCAGCCGACCCCGGCTGGTCGTACCAAGGGCCTGAAACCGATGTGCGTAACTGGATGGGCCCGGTTGGTGCATGGCTGGCCGACGTGCTCTATTCACTGCTCGGGGCCAGTGCCCTGTGGTGGCCGGGAATGTTTGGTTACGCCGCTTGGTGGCTGATGCGCTCACGCCAGGTGCGTTTCGAGCTGGATCCGGTGGCCATTGCCGTGCGCGCAGGCGGTTTGGTGTTGCTAATGTTCGGTACGACCATGCTGGGCGCACTGCACTTTTATCATCCAGATAGCATTCTGCCCTATGCCTCAGGCGGTATTTTAGGCGAAGGGCTCGTCGGTACGCTGAAACCGTTGGTGAGTAGCGGCGGTGTGGGCTTGATTGCCGCCGCGCTAATTCTGATTGGCTTCCCGTTATTCAGCGGCATGTCGTGGTTACAGGTGGCCGATGAAGTTGGACGCAAGCTGTGCCGTATCGGCGGATGGTTTAGCGCTCGCCGTGCTAAAGGTCGCGAAAAGCGTGCTGAGCGCGCTGCCGTGCGTGCGGCTGCTAAAGCGGCGTCTAAAAAAGTGAAGCAGCGCTCCTGGGCAGAGCCTAGCGATACCAGTACGGACGCGGTAGATGAGAAAGAAGAGACGCCAGCCGTCAATGCTGCACCTCGCGCCAGTGAATCGCCTGCGCCGCAGGAGCGCCCTGCCGTTAGTGAGCGTTCACCATCAAGTCGTCGCGAGCGGCGTGAGCCAAGCTTCTCAGCACCTGCAGAAGAGACGCAAGAAGAGACATCTGCTGCGGATACCTCCATTCCTTGGGAGGCAGCCACTGTACTGAGCGAACGCCATGGAGCGAAGCCGCAAAGCACCTCAGAGCCTCGGACGGCCGCGCCAGAAGCGACTCCGCCAGCGCCTGCCAAGACGCAGGAGCCAGAAGCGCCCAGTGAACCACTAATGTCGTTATCCGCTAAAGAACCGGAGCCAACGCAACAGCCTGAGTCTGCAGTTGAAAAAGTTCCAGCGCCTAAGCCTGAAACACCTGCGCCAACTGAAACACCCGAGCCGGTACCTACCCATGAATTGGGTAGCAATAAACCGCTGCGGGTTGAAGATGAGCAGGAGCGTGAGCTCTATGCAGCTTCTGTACCGCTGCGTGCAACGCGCGATGAGTGGGAACCGGAAGCTACTGAGCCATCAGCATCCACCGCGTTTACGAGCCGCCCAGAGCCGGAGTCAGAGCACCCCGAACCAGTCACGCTGCGCAGTGAAGACAGCCAGCCAGCCTACCAAGCCCCCTCCATAGCGGCTGAACCGCGCCGGGAGCGAGTGCCGGAAGTAGTGCCAGAGCCAGTGTGGGATGACGAAGATGACGATGAGTTATCCGTCAGGCCTGTCGCATCTACTACTGCCAGCTCGCGCCATGAGCCAACCTTCTCTACCGAGCAAGTTGAGGAGGAAGCGGATAACGGCCCCACGCTGTGGACGGTGGAGCATCTGCAGAGCCAGCGCCCAGCGTTTGAAACGCTTCCAGAGCCCGAGGGCGAGGTGCCCAGCCTACAGCTGCTCACACCGCCGGAGCCGCATCAGCCGAACTACACGGATGAGCAGCTGGCCGATATGGCGGAACTCCTGGAAGTCAGGTTACGTGAATACGGTGTAAAAGCTGAAGTGGTCGATACGTGGCCGGGGCCGGTCATTACACGTTTCGAGATCAAGCCTGCTGCCGGGGTGAAGGTTTCCAAAATCAGCAATTTGGCGAAAGACCTTGCTCGTTCGCTGATGGTGAAAAGCGTTCGCGTAGTAGAGGTCATTCCCGGTCGGCCAACGGTGGGGATCGAAATTCCTAACCCGCACCGCGCGATGATTCGCCTGCGTGAAGTGATCGACTCTGACCGCTATCAGCAGGAGAGCTCACCGCTAACGATGGCGCTGGGCCAAGATATTGGCGGTGGGCCGGTGGTCGCGAACCTAGGCAAAATGCCCCACCTGCTGGTGGCCGGTACGACCGGTTCGGGTAAATCGGTGGGGGTCAACGCGATGCTGATCTCCATGCTGCTCAAGGCTAAACCCGATGAGCTCAAGCTGATCATGGTCGACCCCAAGATGCTGGAGCTATCGGTGTATGACGGTATTCCGCACCTGCTGGCGCCGGTGGTCACCGATATGAAAGAGGCGGCCAACAGCCTGCGCTGGTGCGTGGCGGAAATGGAGCGTCGCTATAAGCTGATGGCGGCGATGGGCGTACGTAATATTGCCGGCTTTAACGCCCGCCTAGACGAAGCCGAGCGTGCCGGCGCCCAGGTGGCCGACCCATTATGGGAGCCGCAGCCCTGGGAGATGCACCAAACGCCGCCGGTGCTGGAGAAGCTGCCCTACATCGTGGTGGTCATCGATGAGTTTGCCGATATGTTTATGATCGTCGGCAAAAAGGTTGAAGAGCTAATCGCACGTCTGGCACAAAAAGCGCGGGCTGCCGGTATTCACCTGATTCTTGCCACCCAGCGTCCATCGGTGGATGTGGTGACTGGTTTGATCAAGGCGAACATTCCTTCGCGAATGGCCTTCCAGGTCTCCTCGCGAATCGATTCGCGTACCATTCTGGATCAAGGTGGGGCAGAGAGCCTGCTGGGACATGGGGATATGCTCTACCTGCCCGCCGGTTCCGGGCCGCCTAATCGGGTTCACGGTGCCTTCGTGGACGACGATGAAGTCCATCGGGTGGTCGATGATTGGAAGCGTCGCGGCGAGCCTGAGTACATTGAGGAGATTCTTTCCGGCGGTGTTTCTGCGGATGCACTAACTGGGCTTGAAGCGGAAGGGATTGATGGCGACGATGCCGAGCAGGATGCGCTTTACGATGAAGCGGTGCAGTTTGTGACCGAGACCCGTAAGGCCTCGATTTCTGCCGTGCAGCGGCGATTTAAAATTGGCTATAACCGAGCGGCACGCTTAGTTGAAGCCATGGAGGGCGCAGGCGTTGTCTCCTCTATGAGCACCAACGGTGCTCGCGAAGTGCTGGCACCGCCGCCGGTTGGTCACTAAGCGTGGCCTCACCAATCATGCAATAAGCGTGAAAGTCGCGCCGCAGGCGAAACCCTGCGGCGCTTTTTACGTCTGAGAGGCATACGGAACGTCTTATCGCTCCTTGCCTCGTCCGCTATTCGGCAATGAATGCCTAGGGAGAAAGAACATGCGCGAACCCTCTAACCGTCGCTCACCTGCGTTGGTGCTTGCCGCCAGTGCGCTCGGGTTAACCTTTGCTGCACCGATGACAGCGTGGGCCAATGAGGCCGCAGAGCGGCTTACCGAGCGCCTGGATCCTCTGGAAAACTACCACGCGACTTTTGAACAGCAGATTCTGGATGGTGGCGGTGAGCGTCTTCAGAGTGCCCGTGGGGAAATGTGGTTATCGCGCCCGGGTATGCTGCGTTGGGAAGTTGAAGCTCCGTACTCGCAAACCGTGGTCTCTGATGGTGAAGATGTCTACCTTTACGATCCAGATCTTGAGCAAGTGACCGTGCAAGCGATGGATGACCGTGTTACCCACACGCCCGCGCTATTGCTGTCAGGTAGCGCCGATGAGCTAACCGCCAGCTACGATGTGTTTTACGAGCAGCAGGACGGCGATGACGTGTTTACGCTGATTCCTACGCTGGCAGACACGCTATTTGAAGAGCTGAGCATGGTCTTTGAAGGTCAGATCCTGACCGAGCTGTGGATGATGGACAGCACTGGCCAGCGCACCGCCATCACCTTCAGCGACATTACTCGCAATGGCAGCATTGATCGTGGCCTATTTGATTTCCAGATTCCTGAAGGCACCGACGTTATCCGCGAAGAGCTTTAAATCTCTGGCGGTTACTTCACCGTGCTAACACAGTTTATCAGGCACTTTAGGGTGCCTGATCTGCTTCCTGATCCCGCTGCTCCCGCCACGCCATGATTTCCCCAAACCGCTTCTCCTGGCCAAACGGACTCGGCTCGTAAAAGCGTGTTTTCGGCACGCCTTCCGGCCAACAGTCGTGAGCGCTGCCCGCTGGATAGCCATCCGCTTCGTTATGAGCATATCGGTAGCCCTCGCCATGGCCTAGCTGCTCCATCAGTTTGGTAGGTGCGTTGCGCAGGTAGGTGGGTACTTCCACCTGGGACTGCTGCTGGACAAACTGCTGGGCGCTTTTCCAGGCCCGGTCAATGCGGTTACTTTTAGGTGCCACTGCCAGATGAATCGCTGCATGGGCAATCGCCCGTTGGCCCTCATAATCGCCCAGGCGCAAATAGGCATCCCAGGCGGCGATGACGAGCGGTAGGGCGCGCGGGTCGGCATTGCCTACGTCTTCCGAGGCAATGGCGGTTAAGCGCCGCACGATATCCAATGGGTCGCCGCCGCCCTGGATAAAGCGCGCCATGTACAAAAGTGCGGCATCAGGGCGCGACGATCGGATCGATTTATGGATGGCGGATAGCAGGTCATAGTAAGCATCGCCTTGCTTATCAAACGCGCTGGACTGATGGCCGACTACATCCGCCAGTACCGCTTTGCGTAGCACCTCGCGACCATCTTGCTGTTCGGTAAAATCACAAGCCGTTTCCAGTAGCCCTAAGGCTCTCCGGGCATCCCCCGCGCTAGCATGGGCGAGGGCTTCCAGTACGCCAGGCTCTATGTCAATTGGTCGCTTGCCCAGGCCGCGCTGGTCATGTGCCAATGCTTGCTGCATCACCTGAATGAGCTCTTGCTGGGTTAGTGGCTTTAGCACATAAACACGCGCGCGTGAGAGCAGCGCTGAGTTCACCTCGAAGGAGGGGTTTTCAGTGGTGGCGCCAATCAGCGTTAACAGGCCGGACTCCACATGAGGCAGCAGTGCATCCTGCTGGCTCTTGTTCAAACGGTGAATCTCATCTAAAAAGAGAAGCGTGGGAGAAGTGCGCTGTCGGGCGCGCTCCACTACCGAACGGATCTCTTTTACGCCAGCCATCACTGCGCTTAGCTGCTCAAGATGGGTCTCCGATGCGCGAGCCAGTAGCTCTGCCAAGGTGGTTTTGCCTACCCCTGGCGGCCCCCACAAAATCATTGAGCGCACCACGCCCGACTCCGCCATGCGGCGCAGTGGCTTATCCGGTCCTACCAGTGCCTGTTGGCCAATATACTCATCCAGCGTTAACGGGCGCATACGAAAGGCCAGTGGGGCGTCTTCACCTGGAGTGGCTTCAAAAAGATCCATATAAACTTCCGTTGTAAATCGGGGCGTTGGACAACTAACGCTTAATAAGTGTCTGTGGTAAATAGGGTAACGTCAGACTACCTTGTGGCATAACGATAAGAAGCGCCCACCAGCGTTAGTCATCATAGAGGCGCAAGGCAAGGATTAACGCTAGTGTAGTAGAACCCAGCTCATGATTGTGTGCCTAATGCTCTGTAGGGAGAGCGGCAGGCATGACACTTACGAAGGAGACGGCACGATGTTAAACCAACTGCGTCTAGATCATGCCAACATGGCGCGAATGCTCCATGTGCTGCAGCTAAAGCATAAAACCTTGGCTAACGGCGAGCGGCCCGACTTTCAACTGATGCGTGAGGTGGTCGATTACATTTTGTCCTACATGGATGGTTTTGCTACGCCCCTTGAGCGCATCTGCGTTGAACGGCTCAAAACCCAGGCGCCGGAGCATCTTCCGCTGATGGAGCAAATGGCGAGCGACTATCGTGAGCTAAAGCCGCGCTTAATGCGCCTGTCCCAGGATATCGACATGATCCTGATGGATAACATCCTGCCCATGGATCGTTTCGCGGATGATTTAAAAGCATACCTGGAAGCCCACCGAGGCTATCTGCGCCACGAGCGGGAGGGGCTTTTCCCGCTGATCGACCAGCATTTCAACGAAGAGGATATGGAGGAGCTGCGCCAAGCGCTGCCCGAAGGCGCTGAAAAAGAGCTGGAGCGTCTGCAACTCGCCTACCCAGAGCTTTACGCTGAACTATGCGGTGCGGAAGTTCCAGCACTGTAACTCCTGTCAAATGTGAATCCTTCAGAGCCGAACGGGGCGTGTTAAACTGGCGCCCCGTTTTTATTGGGCGGCTGAAAAGCTGAGTCATTGCGTGGTGGCCGTTGCCAGTAGCGCCACTATTAATGGGGTGGGTTTCAACATAGCGGACTGTGCAGGTGAAGGGTGATGTCAGGGCCTATACTGATTTTTGATTCCGGCGTGGGCGGGCTTTCCGTTGCCCGTGCGCTGCGCCAGCACTATCCATCGGCTGCCCTGTGCTACGCCTGCGACAACGCTTGGCTACCTTACGGCCTGCGCGACGATGCGACCCTCGCTAAGCGGATTGTGATGGTTTGCCAGGCGGCAGTCCAAGCGTGCCAAGCCAGCGTGCTGGTGGTTGCCTGTAATACTGCCAGCACCCTTGCCCTAGAAGGGCTGCGCCAAACGCTCTCAATTCCTGTCATTGGTACCGTGCCCGCGATTAAACCGGCAGCGCTGATGAGCACATCGCGCCATATTGGCCTGTTGGCCACGACGGCTACGGTGAATCGCCCCTATACCCAGGGGCTAATCGACAGCTTTGCCAGCGACTGCGTGGTGACCAAAATAGCGGCAGATGCCCTGGTTACCGAAGCTGAAGCGTGGCTAGCCGGAACGCCGCTCAACGCACCGCGCATTCAGCAAGCGCTAGCGCCGCTATGGCAAGCCACCCAAGAGAGCCCCGCGCTAGATACTGTCGTGCTTGGCTGCACCCACTTTCCGTTGCTGCAACCACTATTAGTCACGCTGGCACCAGCGCCTATCACATGGGTAGACTCCGGTGATGCCATTGCCCGCCGGGTGGGGCAGGTGGCCACTACCCTGGTGAGCAGTGCACACGATGGCCGTTGCTTCACCACGGCGCCTGCTCAGGCGCTTACCGATGGCTTCGCCCGCTACGGCTTTCATGAACCACGGCCGCTCGTACTGCCCGGCGCCCGCTAGGCGGCGGTGAATAAACGTCTTTTTTCCTATTTTAATATTTAGTGATGAGGAGCCACCTTGGCGATCCCTACAGTAGATCCAGCACGCTACGACGAACAGCTGGCTGAGAAGCAAGCCTATGTGGAAAGCACGTTTGCTGCGTTTGATACGCCTGCGCTCGAGGTGTACCCCTCGCCACCCAGCCATTATCGCCAGCGTTGCGAGTTTCGCATTTGGCATGAAGAGGACGACCTCTTTTACGCTATGTTCGAGGTCGACCCGGAAAACCCCAAAAACAAACGAGTGGTTCGGTTAGATCAGTTCCCTGTGGCCAGCGCTCAGATCAACGAGCTGATGCCCAAGCTGCGGGAGGCCTTTCTCGCCAGCGATGAGCTGCGCCGCCGCCTGTTCCAGGTGGAGTTTTTAACCACGCTCTCCGGGGAAGCGCTGGTCACGCTGATTTATCACCGCCCGTTGGGCGATGCCTGGGAAGCCGAAGCCCGTGCTTTGGAAAGTGCCCTGGGCATCATGATTATTGGCCGCTCCCGCAAGCAGCGCCTGGTGCTTACCCGCGATCACGTGTGGGAGCGTTTAACGGTGGATGGCCGCACGCTGCACTACCAGCAGGTAGAAAACAGCTTTACCCAACCCAACGCCCACATTTGCCAAACCATGCTGGGATGGGCCAAAGAGGCCACACAAGGCCGCCAGGCAGAGGATCTCGTAGAGCTGTACTGCGGTAACGGCAACTTTACCATTGCGCTGGCTGAGAACTTCCGTCGCGTGCTGGCCACCGAGATTTCACGTACCTCCGTCGCTAGCGCCAACGTCAACCTTGAAGCCAATGGCGTGACCAATGCCCACGTGGCCCGCATGTCGGCGGAAGAGTTTGCACTGGCACTGAAAGGGGAAAAAGAGGGCCGCCGCGTGGCCGAGATGGCGCTGGACGAGTATGACTTTTCAACCGTGTTAGTCGACCCGCCCAGGGCCGGGCTAGATGAGCAAAGCTGCCAACAAATCAGCGAATACGCTCAAATCGTCTATATTTCATGCAACCCGGCCACGCTTGCCGAAAACTTAACGCTACTGACTAAGACCCACGATATTGAGCGTTTTGCGCTATTTGACCAGTTCCCGTTTACCCACCACTGTGAGTGTGGTGTGTTGCTGACCCGTCGGCAGCCACAAGTGGCCTCACAAAGCTGATACGCTGAACTTGTCAATAGTGCTTATGATGCACAAGCGGCATACTCCATGAATAACCTGTCAGTTGGTTAGGGTGGCGGTCCTGGGTAGCGTAAGCTAACAGGTAGAGTGGCCTAAAGGCCTATTGTCCTTCGTTTTTTTGGCCTATGTAGTGGCCCCAGGCAGTCGAGGTGATGGATGCATTACGTTGCGATTGAAGAGAGTCGGCGGGATCTTTTAAAGCAGCTACAAGAGCGATTGGAAGCGCGACTGGAGCCAGCACGGGCGGCCGCCATCGAAGCCTTTGCGCGCCACTTTTACGCCACGGTGCCAGTGGAAGACCTGGTAGACCGTCGGTTGGATGACCTTTACGGCGCGACGCTCTCCATCTGGCAGTTTTTACAGCACCATGACCCGCAAAGCCCCAAAGTGCGTATTTTTAACCCGGACTTTGAAGAGCATGGCTGGCAGTCGACCCACACCTTTGTGGCGGTGCTCCATGAAGATATGCCGTTTTTGGTCGACTCCGTACGCATTGAACTCAACCGTCGCGGCCTAACGGTACACGCCATTCAAAATGCTGTGTTCGCCGTGGCGCGTGATAGCCAGCATCAATTGAAGGCGCTGACCTCTCCCAAAGATGAGAATGCACCGGACGCCCGTGAATCGCTGATTGTGATCGAAGTCGATCGCCACACCGACGCCGAGTCCCTGGCGAAAATTGAGCGCAATCTGCATGAAGTGCTGCGCGATGTACGCACCGCCGTGAGCGATTTCGATGCCATGTGCGGTCAGATTACTTCCGCCATTCAAGAGCTGGAAAAGAACTGCCCACCGCAAATTGACCCGGATGACCACGAAGAAGCCATTGCCTTTCTAGAGTGGCTGTTGAAGGATAACTTCACCTTCCTAGGCTACGACGAGTACCTGCTGGACGGTAACGAGCTGCAGCGCGATCCTAACAGCGTGCTGGGCGTATTCCGCCTAGATCAGCCGCGCTACCGTGAGCGTATCCGCACCGAAGAGGGCATCGACGAGCACGACGACTACGTGCTGGTGCCGCAACTGCTCTCGTTCGCCAAAAGCGCGCACCACTCCCGCGTGCATCGCCCCACTTATCCAGACTACATCACCGTCGACCGCTACGACGATGACGGCAATGTAATCGGCGAGCGTCGTTTCTTTGGCTTGTTCACCGCCACGGTATACAACGAGTCGCCGCGCAATATTCCGCTGCTGCGCCGCAAGCTCAAGGCCGTGATGGATATCGCTGGCTTCAATCCCCAGGGCCACAACGGCAAGCAGCTGCTGCAGGTATTGGAAGTCTACCCCCGCGATGACCTGTTCCAGATCAGCACGGAATCCCTGGCCAGCACCGCGTTGGGTATTCTCAATATTCGTGAACGCCGCCAAGTGCGCCTGTTTATCCGCGCCGATGTCAGCGGTAAGTTCTACTCCTGCCTGGTGTTTGTACCACGGGACGTGTTCTCTACCGACCTGCGCCAGCGTATTCAGGGCATGCTGTGTGATGAGTTGGATGCCCACTTTGGCGACTTCAATACCTACTTATCCGAGTCGGTGCTGGCGCGTATCCAGCTCATTCTACGTTTTAACGGCGACGCCCCCAGCCAGTACGACCTGAAGCGTTTGGAGAGCAAAGTCGCCCGCTTGGCGCGCAGCTGGCGCGACGAGCTGCAGGCAGCCATGGTCGAAGGTTTTGGTGAAGAGCGTGCTAACCATCTGATCGATCAGTTCCACGATGCGTTCTCCGCTAGTTACCGGGAAGACTTCAATGCCCGCACGGCGGTATTTGACGTTCACCACCTGTTAACCTTGGATAGTGGCAATGACCTGTCGCTATCGCTCTACCGCCCGCTGGAAGAGCAGGCAGGCGGCATGAACCTGAAACTGTTCCACCGCGAATCGCAAATTCCGCTCTCTGATGTGTTGCCGATGATGGAAAATCTCGGCCTGCGCGTGATTGGCGAGCGCCCCTACGATATCAATGCGCCGCAGCAGCGCTATTGGATTCACGACTTTGAGCTGGAACATAGCCGCGAAGGCGTCAACCTGAGCGAAATGCGCGACACCTTCAGCGAAGCGTTCAAGCGCATTTGGGCAGGCGAGGCCGATAATGACGCCTTTAACCGTCTGATTATCAGTGCTGGCCTGGACTGGCGTGAAGTGGCTATGCTGCGCGGCTATGCCCGCTATTTGAAACAGATCCGCTTCGGCATGTCCCAGGACTACATCGCTGCAACGCTGGCCAACTATCCGGCCATCACCCAAACCCTGGTTGAGCTGTTCCGCTTACGTTTCGACCCGGCCCAACAGCCCAGTAACCTAGACGACTGCTTAGCACACCTTAACGAGCACCTGGAAGGCGTTGCCAGCCTCAATGACGACCAGCTGCTGCGCCGCTTTATGGAGCTGATCCAGGCCACGCTGCGCACCAACTATTACCAGAAAACTGACGATGGCCGCTTTAAGGATTACATTGCCTACAAGCTGGAACCGTCAAAAGTGACCGGTATGCCCAAGCCACGTCCGGCCTACGAGATTTTCGTCTGCTCGCCGCGTGTCGAAGGCGTTCACCTGCGCGGTGGCAAAGTGGCGCGTGGCGGCCTGCGTTGGTCGGACCGTCTTGAAGATTTCCGTACCGAAGTGCTGGGCCTCGTTAAAGCGCAGCAGGTGAAAAACGCGGTAATCGTGCCCGTTGGTGCGAAAGGCGGCTTTGTGTGCAAACGCATGCCGGAAAACGCCGACCGCGAAACCCAGCAGAAAGAAGGCATCGCGTGCTACCAAACCTTCATTCGCGCGCTGCTGGATGTCACCGATAATCTCGTGGGTGGCGAGGTGGTACCGCCGCAAAACGTGGTGCGTCACGATGAAGATGACACCTACTTAGTGGTTGCCGCAGATAAAGGCACCGCTACTTTCTCGGACATCGCCAACGCAATTTCCATCGAGTATGGCCACTGGTTGGGTGACGCATTTGCTTCCGGCGGTGCCAACGGCTACGACCATAAGAAGATGGCGATTACGGCCCGCGGCGCATGGGAATCCGTAAAGCGTCACTTCAAGAACCTGGGCGTCAATACCCAGGAAGACCTGTTTACCGTGGTGGGTATCGGTGACATGGCGGGGGACGTGTTCGGTAACGGTATGCTCCTTTCCGATAAGATCCAATTGGTGGGCGCCTTCAACCACCTGCACATCTTCGTCGACCCGAACCCGGATGCCGCAGCGGCCTTTGCCGAGCGCAAGCGCCTGTTCAATCTGCCGCGCTCCAGCTGGGAAGATTACAGCAGCGAACTGATCTCCCAGGGGGGTGGGGTGTTCAGCCGCAGCACCAAGTCGATCACCATCACGCCGGAAATGCAGCAGGTGTTTGGTATCGAAGAAACGCGCTTGTCTCCTAACGATCTGATTCGCGCCATGCTCAAGGCGAAGGTGGATCTGATTTGGAACGGCGGTATTGGCACCTATGTGAAAAGCTCAGAAGAGACCGATGCGGACGTGGGTGATAAAGCCAACGACGCGCTGCGCATCAACGGTAAAGAGCTGAACTGCCGTGTGGTCGGCGAGGGCGGTAACCTGGGCCTGACCCAGCGTGGCCGGATGGAAGCCGCCGCCAACGGCGTGCGGGTTTACACCGACTTCATCGACAATGCCGGGGGCGTCAACTGCTCCGACCATGAGGTCAATATCAAGATATTGATCGACGAAGTGGTCAAGCGTGGCGATATGACCAACAAGCAGCGTAACCAGCTGCTGGCTGACATGACCGAAGAGGTCGCCGACCTAGTGATTCTGGATAACTACCGCCAGACCCAGGCACTGGACCTGTCGGAGATCTTGTCTCACCAGGGCATGGGGCCGTACCGTCGCTTCATTAGCGAGCTGGAGTCCGCCGGTCAAATAGACCGCGAGCTTGAATTCCTGCCTGCCGATGACGTTCTGAAAGAGCGTGCCAGCAACAACCAGGGCATGCGCCTGCCGGAGCTGTCGGTACTAATCTCCTACGCCAAGAGCACCCTGAAGGGCGACTTGATCAACTCTGACGTGCCGGACGATCTCTATATTCACCGTCATCTGGAGCGCTTGTTCCCCGCCGTGCTCACCGAACGCTATCAAGCCGAGATGTACGACCACCGCCTGAAGCGGGAAATCGTGGCAACGCAGGTGGCTAACGACCTCGTTGATCACATGGGCATTGTGTTCGTACGCCGCTTGATGGATTCGACCGGTGCTGGCCGAGCCGACATTGCCCGCGCCTACGTCGTCGCCCGGGATGCCTTCAACCTGACCGATTTGTGGGCGCAGATTGAAGCACTGGATAACCAAGTGCCCAGCTGTGTGCAGTACTCCATGATGCTGGACCTGATGCGCATGATTCGCCGTGCAACACGCTGGTTCCTGCGTCAGCACCTGGGGCTTTCGACCCAGGACACCATTGAGTACTTCGGTCCGCGCTTAGCGCAGCTGCAGGAGAGCATTGGCGAGTTGCTGAGCGGTGAAGAGCAGGCCGCATGGCGCAAGCGCTGCGACGAGCTGCAAGCCGCTGGTGTGCCAGAAGCATTGGCTGCTACCGTGGCAGCGGCACCGAGCCTCTACGCTGGCCTGGGCATTATTCAAGCGGCCCGCATCACCAACGAGAAACCCCAGCGGGTAGCCGAGGTGTTCTATGAAATCGGCAGCCGCCTGGAGCTACCCTGGATGATTCAGCAGGTCACGCACCTTGAGGTGCGCGACTCCTGGCAGGCTCAGGCGCGGGAAACCTTCCGCGATGATATCGACCGCCAGCAGCTAGCGCTGACGACAAGCGTCTTGAAGCTGGAGGCGGGCAGCCGCGACACCCAGGAGCGGGTGGCCCAGTGGTTGGAGCAGCACGCCGAGCTACACCGCCGCTGGTGCCGCTTGATCGACGAAGTGCGTGGCGGAAGCGAAGGCGGATTCGCGCTGTTTGCCGTCGCGGTTCGTGAGTTGGTGGATTTAGCCGAGAGCGATAGCAAAGCATAAGCCCTTACGGGTTCTATGAGAAAAGCTACGTTCTAACGAAAAGCCGCGCCCTGGGAGACCAGGACGCGGCTTTTTTCATTCTGCGAAGAGGGGGCGATGTGCGTTATACTGCGCCCGCCCCGCACTTCGCCCACCGCTCAGGAGAGTCTTGCTGATGTACCCAATTGCCCGCTCGCTGCTATTCCGCCTGGACCCCGAAACTACCCATAGCATGGCGCTGAACGCGCTTGACGCGCTGCATAAGGTGGGCGGCATTAAGCGTGTGTATGGCGAGCCGGTGAGTGATCCTGTCGAACTCATGGGGCTGCGCTTTCCTAACCGGGTCGGGCTTGCCGCCGGGCTGGACAAAAACGCCGACCACCTTGATGCGCTGGGCGAGCTGGGGTTTGGCTTTGTAGAAGTGGGCACCGTGACCCCTAAAGCACAGCCGGGTAACCCCAAACCGCGCCTGTTTCGGCTAGTTGGGCATGAGGCGATCATCAACCGCTTTGGGTTCAACAACAAAGGGGTGGAGCATCTTGTTGCCCAGGTTAAAAAGCGTCACTACAACGGCATTGTGGGTATCAATATCGGTAAGAACTTAACCACCTCGGTTGAGCATGCGCTGGATGATTATCTGGCCTGCCTCAACGCGGTGCACGGCTCGGCGGACTACATTGCGGTGAATATCTCATCACCCAATACGCCGGGGCTGCGTACGCTGCAGTTTGGTGAACAGTTAGATGCTCTTTTGGGACCCATTCGCGCTAAAAGCCGCGAGCTGGATGCCCAAGCAGGCCGCAACGTACCGTTGCTGGTGAAAATTGCCCCGGACATGAGCGAAGAGGAAGTGGCATTAGTGGCAGGCAGCATTGCCCGTAACGAGCTAGATGGCGTGATTGCCACCAATACCACCGTTTCCCGGGACGCGGTCAGTGATGACCCACAGGCTCAAGAGGCGGGTGGGCTTTCCGGTAAGCCGGTGTTTGAGGCGTCCAACACGGTGATTCGTCTGCTGCGCGCCCATCTCCCCACGCTGCCAATTATTGGGGTGGGCGGTATTGATAGCGGTGAAGCGGCAAAGGCGAAAATAGCCGCTGGTGCGGACTTAGTACAGCTCTATTCAGGCTTGATTTACCAAGGCCCAGCGCTGGTACAGCAGTGTGCGAAAGCGCTCAAGCAGGGTGAATGAAGCGGCTACCGCTGGGGCACTAAAAAGCCCGCTTGGCAGCGGGCTCCGTTCTCCAAATGTATGTATAAAAGGTAAATAAACTAGGTCATAACCATGGGGTTTTTATGAATACCGGAAACGCCGGTCATTCCATCCCACTGGTCGCCGCGACCTTCACGCCAACCACTCATCCAATACTCGCGTAAATTGACATCTTGACTGGGACAATCATCACGGGAGCGACCCGTAATACCCGCTTTATAGCCGTGAACATAAGCCCGCTGGAAGCGATCACGTTTTTGTCGTTTCATTGGCTAACCTCTTTGCATGAAAGCCTTTGATAAGAAGTAGGTCACAAGGCAACGTAGTAACAGCAGGCCCATAGGCGTGCTTTACCCAGATTGCCAGCACCACTTCGAGAAGTGACTTCAAGTTCAAGAGTGAGCTGCTGCCTCAGTGCGAATGCCTAGCACTCACGTGCTGAACGGAAGAAGCGGCAAACTCAAACAAGCCATGGGTCGTTACTGGTGTTATGAAACATGCACAATAATGACCCTGACAAGCAACACATGCGTTTTTAGTAGCTACCCTCTTATTGTTAGACCATGATGGGGTCACTTGTCGACCATCAAATTGTCATAAGACATACATTCATTTGCCATATACAGGAATATCGCGCGGTTACGCGCGGCGATCACCATGACCGAGCTGAGCCAAACTGCCCCTCTAAACCTCCTAGCGACCTGCCCTAAAGGCATTGAAGGCCTGCTGGCGGACGAACTCACGGCCCTGGGCGCTGAACCGGGTAAAACCACCGTGGCAGGGGTCTATTTTTCTGCCGACCAAGCCACCGCCTATCGGGTATGTTTGTGGTCTCGCTTAGCAAACCGCGTGATTTTGCTACTGGCGCGTGAAGCGATGATAGAGACCGCAGAGCAGGTACGCGATGTGGTTGCACGCATCGCCTGGAGTCAGCATCTTGCCCCCGGCAAGACCTTGGCGGTGGATTTTCATGGCCGCAGCGACCATATTCGCCACACGCGCTTCGGCGCACAGACGGTGAAAGATGGCGTGGTGGACGCGCTGCAGTTAGGCGGTCGAGAGCGGCCCAATGTGGACACCAAAGCGCCTGACCTACGCATTTACGCCCACCTGCACCGAGCCAACCTGAGCCTGGGAATTGATCTCTCTGGCGAGAGCCTGCATCGTCGTGGCTACCGCCGCGATGTGGGTCACGCGCCGCTTAAAGAGAACCTAGCGGCAGCACTGCTGGTGCGCGCAGGCTGGCCGGAGCGGGCCAAAGCCGGCGAGCCACTGATCGACCCGCTGTGCGGTGCCGGTACGCTGCTGATTGAAGCCGCGCTGATGGCGGCTGACCAAGCCCCTAACCTGAACCGCGAGCGGTTTGGCTTTCACGGCTGGGCAGGCCATCAAGACGTGGTGTGGAGTGAATTAAAACGCGAAGCTGAAGCACGCGCCTCGATTGGCCGCAAACGCTGCAAAACGGAACTGATGGGCTTTGATCAAAGCCCGGCAGCGCTGACCGCCGCGAAATCTAACGCCATGCGGGCGGGCATTCCTGCGCTGATAACGCTCCACGGCCAGAGCCTTGCTCAACTAACCCGGCCAGAGACCCTGACCGCCGAGCAGGGGCTATTGATCACCAACCCGCCCTACGGCGAGCGCTTGGGCGAGCTGCCTGAGCTGGTGCAGCTTTACGCCCAGCTCGGTGAAAAAGCTAAGGCGCTGTTCCCCGGTTGGACGCTAGCGATGTTTACTGGCAACCCGGATCTTGGCCACCGCTTAGGCCTGCGTGCCCATAAACAGTACGCGCTAAAAAACGGCGCGCTGGATGCCAAACTGCTGTTAATGGAGATTGGCAGTGTTCGTCCTGCGCCTCAGCAAAGCGGTGAGCCGTCAGAAGCGGGCGTAGCACCTCAGGCAAGCAGTACTGCAAAACCGGCGGTGTCGGAAAATGCGCAGATGTTTGCCAATCGTCTAGCGAAAAACCAGAAACGCCTGAAAAAGTGGCTGAAGCAGAGCGGTGAGACCTGCTACCGCATTTACGATGCCGATATGCCTGAATACGCGCTGGCAGTGGACCGTTACGGCGACCGCGTGCATGTGCAGGAGTACGCCGCGCCCAGCTCTATTAACCCGGTGCAGGCGCAAAAACGGCTGTTTGATGCCCTGGAAGTGCTGCCCGAGGCGTTGGGTGTCGACCCTAGTAAGATTTATGTCAAACGCCGCGAGCGGCAAACCGGTGCGGCCCAGTACCAAAAGCGCGAAGCCAGCGGCGAGCGTTTTGAAGTGCAGGAGGGCAGCGCTCGGCTATGGGTCAACCTGCGCGATTATCTGGATACTGGCCTGTTTCTGGACCACCGTCCGGTACGTCGGATGCTCGGCGAGATGGCCAGCGGCAAGCGCTTTCTCAACCTGTTCTGCTATACCGCGACGGCCACTGTGCAAGCCGCGCTGGGCGGGGCCAGCGACAGCGTTAGCGTGGATATGTCCAACACCTACCTGGAGTGGGCGCGGGACAACTTTGCGCTCAACAAGCTCGACCCAAGGCTGCACCGCGTGGTGCGTGATGACTGCTTCCGCTGGCTGGAAACCGCCAACGCGCAGTTTGATCTGATCTTTATGGACCCGCCGACCTTCTCAAACTCGAAGAAGATGCGCGACACGCTGGATGTGCAGCGCGACCACCCGCGCTTAGTGGAACTGGCCATGGCACGCCTAGCCCCTGGCGGTACGCTGGTGTTCTCCAACAACCAGCGGCGCTTTAAGCTGGATGAAGCGCTGAGCGAGCGCTACGCGGTAGAGGAGATCACCACGCGCACCTTCGATCCAGATTTCCAGCGGCGCACCAATCTGCATCACGTGTTTTTGCTGCGCCACTCGTCATGATCCACTCCTCCTGAGCCGATAAAGAGCAAGGGCGATGATTGAACTATCGATTTACACGACGCTGGGGTGCCATTTGTGCGCCCAGCTAGAGGCGCTGGTGGCCACACTGGCCAACCAAGAGGTGAGGTTGCACCACATCGAGATCAGCGACGACGACGCGCTGGTGGAGCAATACGGCACACGAATTCCGGTGTTGGTGGATGCCAACGGCGTTGAGCTGGATCGCGGCTTCGATGTGGCGCGTTTAAGCCACTGGTTGAACGAGCGGGGCTGGTTGGATGAGGCGGCACTTGCCGCGCTCACCACGCCGCCGGAACAAGCGCCCCCCGTGGGGGTGCATCAGCGCAATGGGCGGCGCTTCTTAGGTTAACGAAACGGGCGAATCTGGCTAACAGGTGATGCGTCAGAGTGCGTCTAATAGCGACAGCTGGCGCATCGCTTCCTGGCCTGCCGGTGTGTGGTCGGCGGCTTCCAGCACCTTGCGGAATCCGCGGGAGGATTGAATCGTTGCTTCATCCTCCAGCCACATCTGTGCTTGCTCCAGGCTATCCGCTAACTGGTGCTTCAATCCGCCAAACTGGGTGCCGATTTGTCCCCAGGCGCGGCTGAAAATCCAGTCGCCGAACATATCCTGGTGAATATGCACCAACACATAGTCATGGTCGGTTTCCCAGCGTACGATCACACCCATCTCCTTAACGACTTCTTGATCATGCCTGCACAGCAAGCCATTGCGGACGTATTGTAAAGCCCGGATACTAAAACGCCTATGAAACTTGTTATCGACGCTAATATCCCCGCCGCCGACGCCTGTTTTGGGGGCGTGGGTACGTTGCACCGCTTGCCGGGCCGCGAGATCCGAGCGGCTGACCTGCAAAATGCCGATGCGCTGATCGTGCGCTCCATCACTCAAGTGAATCGCGCGTTACTTACCGATAGCCCGGTGCGCTTTGTGGGCACCTGCACCATTGGCACCGACCACATTGATCTCGATTATCTCAAAGAGCGCAATATTGGCTTTGCCAGCGCGCCGGGGTGCAATGCGGAGGCGGTGGTCGATTATGTGCTCAGCAGCCTGCTGACGGTGAGCGAGCGAGAAGGCTGGCCGCTGCTGGAGCGAACCGTGGGGATTGTTGGGGCAGGCAATGTGGGTAGCCGCTTGCAGCGCCGCCTACAGGCGCTCGGCGTTGCGGTACGGGTGTGTGACCCTCCCAGGGCGGAACAAGAGGGCGCAAGCGGCTTTGTGTCACTCGATAAACTGATTGGTGAGAGCGACGTGATTTGCCTGCACACCCCGCTGGTGAAGGCTGGCCCTCACGCCACTTATCAACTGCTGAACGCCCAACGCATCAACGAGCTGGCCCCTGGTACGCTGCTGCTAAACGCTGGGCGTGGCGACTGCATTGATGGCCTGGCGCTGCGCAGCCGTTTGGCAGGGAAGGGTGATATCACCGCCGTGTTAGACGTTTGGGAAGACGAGCCGGGCATTGATGCAGGGCTGCGTGATTTGGTCGCTTTAGCAACGCCACATATTGCCGGACATAGTCTGGATGGCAAGCTGCGCGGCACCTGGATGATTCAGAAAGCGTTGGCAGCGCAGTTAAACCAGCCCAGCGGTATGCCGTTTAGCGAGCTCTGCCCGCCGCCAGCCCTGGCCACGCTAACGTTGCAGAGCGCACTGCCGGTGGAAGAGGCACTTCGGCTGTGTGTTCGGGCCGTGTATGACGTGCGCCGTGACCACGATGCCTTGCAGCGTCAGGTGACGCACCAGGGGATTGCCAAGGGCTTTGATAGCTGCCGCGCCAACTACCCGCTGCGCCGCGAGTTCGCCACGCTCACCGTCTTTCTGGAAAACGACGCTGTGTCATTGCAGCCGTCGCTTCAGGCGGCAGGCTTTCAGGTGCGCTGCGGCTAACACGCATCATTGGTTTACCTAAACGCACAAGGCCCGCATTGGCGGGCCTTGGCGTATCTTATTGAGCGTTCACAGCTTACTGACGGTAAGCGGCTTCTTTTAGGGCGCGAATACGGTCATCCAGCGGCGGGTGGCTGGCGAACAGCTGCTCGACCAGCGAGCGGGTCTGGCCTTTGGTGATGGCCATCGCACGCAGGGTGTCCGGCATTTGGTCGGGCATCTCGGTTTCGGCCTTCAAACGTGCCAGGGCGTTGACCATCGCACCGGTGCCTGCCAAGCGGGCACCCGCTTCATCAGCCCGGTACTCGCGGTAGCGAGAGAACCAAGCCACAATCGCGGAAGCGACGATGCCAAAGACGATTTCTGCCACCATCACCACTGCAAAATAGCCCATGAAGCCCAGGCCACCTTCGCCGTCGCTGCGGCTTTTCAGGAAGCTATCGACCAAGTGGGCGACAATGCGGGCGAAGAACATAACGAAGGTGTTCACTACGCCCTGAATCAGCGCCAGCGTCACCATGTCGCCGTTAGCCACGTGGCCAATCTCATGGGCCAGTACCGCGCGGACTTCTTCAGGACGCATGCGGTTGAGCAAGCCCGCCGATACCGCTACCAGGGCATCGTTCTTATTCCAGCCGGTGGCGAAAGCGTTGGACTGCTGGGCGGGGAAGATGCCTACTTCCGGAGTTTTAATGCCCGCTTCCCGAGACAGTTCGGCCACGGTATCCACCAGCCACTGCTCTGTGGAGTTCGACGGGTTTTCGATAATCACCGTGCCGGTTGAGCGCTTCGCCATCCATTTAGAGATAAACAGCGATACCAGCGAACCCGCCATGCCAAACACAAAGCTGAAGATCAGCAGGCTGGTGAAGTTAATACCCTGGCTGTTGAGATAGCTCTCAACGCCAAACAGCCGCAGCGTAATGCTGGCGACCAGCAACACCGCTAAGTTAGTGGCTAAAAACAGCACGATTCGCATCATGGATGAAGATCTCCCTCAAGGTCATAACAAGTGTTAATGGAATGATGGCTTAGATACGTGCATTTCATGTCAGTTTCAAGTCGCTGGTTGAGTGTCGATAGCTGCTGCCGATAACTACTGGCGATAGCGAGACAAGAAATTGGCAAAGCGGTCCAGCGCGTCGCCGAGCTGGTCGGCCCAGGGCAGCGTGACAATGCGCACGTGATCGGGTTCTGGCCAGTTAAAGGCGGTGCCCTGTACCAGCAGAATTTTTTCCTGCAAGAGCAAGTCCAGCACCAACTGCTGGTCATCTTTAATATTGAACACTTTGGGGTCTAAACGCGGGAACGCGTAGAGCGCGCCTTTGGGCGTTACGCAGGAGACCCCAGGAATTGCGTTGAGTTTCTCAACGGTAATGTCGCGCTGGGCCAGCAAACGCCCGCCCGGCAGAATTAAATCGTTGATCGACTGATAACCGCCTAGCGCCGTTTGAATGGCGTGCTGGGCAGGAACGTTGGCGCATAGTCGCATCGAGGCCAGCATGGTCAGGCCCTGAATAAAGTCCTTCGCCCGCTGTTTCGCTAGCGTGCCGGAAATCGTCATCCAGCCAGAGCGAAAGCCCGCGCAGCGGTAGCTTTTAGACAGCCCGTTCATGGTGATCACCAATTGATCATCGTCGGCCAGCGCGCCGGTAGCGGTGTGTTTAACCCCGTCGTAGAGAATCTTGTCGTAGATCTCATCGGAGAACACCACTAGATTGTGCTCTTGGGCGATATCCAGCACTTCCCGCACCACTTCCGGCGGGTAGACCGCACCGGTGGGGTTATTGGGGTTGATGATCACAATGGCGCGGGTACGGCTGGTGACTTTGGCACGAATATCGGCCATATCCGGTGCCCAGTCGGCCTGCTCGTCGCACAGGTAGTGCACGCCGTGGCCGCCAGAAAGGTGGGCGGCTGCGGTCCAGAGCGGGTAATCCGGCGCGGGGATTAGCACTTCGTCGCCGTCGTTTAACAGCGCCTGCATGGCCATGACGATCAACTCGGAAACGCCATTACCAATATAGATATCTTCGATACCCACCCCAGGAATCTGCTTACGCTGGCACTCCTGCATAATCGCCTTGCGGGCGGAGTAGAGGCCTTTGGAATCACAGTAGCCCTGGGCGGTGGGCAGGTTGCGCATCACGTCCTGCAAAATCTCTTCCGGCGCTTCGAAGCCAAACGGTGCTGGGTTGCCAATGTTGAGCTTCAAGATTCGCTGGCCTTCCTCTTCCAGGCGCTTGGCGTGGTCGAGTACCGGGCCGCGAATGTCGTAGCAAACGTTGTGCAGTTTGTGTGATTTTTTCAGCGTGTGTGATTCTCTAGGCTGCGGGGTGTCCATGGGGTGCGTTATCCAAAAGTGTCCAGTGCCGTGGAAGTGTTTGACGTGTGGCTCATTATGCGTCGGATGAGGCCGGGCTGTCTTGGTCGTTTTGCGCTGGCGGCGGCGGAATATCTGCCGGGGTTTCCAGCGTGACGCGGCCAAGCCTGCCATCGCGTAACTCATGCAGCAGTACTTCCGCGCCGCGGTGCAGGTCTACTTCGCCGCCAGGGCGCAGGCCGCCGCGCTTTCCGGCGATTTCTTTGAGAATGGCGTGGCCGTCAAACCCGGCAATAGCAAGAAAATCAGGCTTTTTCGGGCCGTCGGCGTCGACTTCCTCCACCACGGGGGCTTCGTAGGTGGGCAGCGCTTTTAGCTTATAGCGGGCGGTTAGCTCGGCGGGGTAGCGTTTGGCAAGCTCCGCGCTGGCAACAATGGCCACATCGGTATACTCAATGGCGGTATCGCGAATCGCGCCGCTGGCCGCCAAGCGGTAGGCGCTGGCTTGGTCTTCGATTTTGGGCCAGAGCACCCCAGGGGTGTCGATGAGCGCTACTCGACCATCAATGCGTACTTTTTGCTGGCGCTTGGTGACCGCCGGCTCGTTGCCGGTTTTGGCAATTTTGCGCCCGGCTAGGCCGTTAATCAGCGTCGATTTGCCTACGTTAGGGATGCCCATCACCATCACGCGCACGTCGCGGTCGGCACGCACCGCTCCCGCCAGTTCGTGGCAGAGCTTGGGGATCTTCTTAAGCTCGCGGGTATTGGTGGTGGTAATCGCCAGGGCGCGAGTGTCTGCCTGGGCGTCAAAAAAGGCCACCCACTCGTCGGTACGAACGGGGTCGGCCAAGTCGGCGCGGGAAAGAATTTTCAGCACCGGCTTATGGCGGGTCAGCTCGGCCAGCATGGGATTTGCGCTGGAGTAGGGCAGGCGCGCATCGAGCACCTCGATGACCACATCGATTTCTGGCAGCGCGTCCTTGATCTGGCGGCGGGCCTTATTCATATGTCCGGGGAACCAGCCGAGCATGGGTTTCTCCTACAAGCACAAAAATACAAGCATAAAAAAGCGGGCGACCATTCTAGCAGATGGTGCCCGCCTTGCCGTGCTTCCTTTCAGGGGTTACTCGTCAGGGTGAAACTCTAACGAGACGGAGTTGATGCAGTAGCGCAAGCCGGTGGTCTCGGGCGGCCCATCGGGAAATACGTGGCCTAGGTGGGCATCGCAGTGAGAGCAGACCACTTCGGTGCGAATCATGCCGTGGGAGGTGTCGCGGTGCTCCTCGACGCAGCGCGTTCCTAGCGGCCGGTCAAAGCTTGGCCAGCCGCAGCCCGCATCGAATTTGTGCTCGTTTTCAAATAGCGGTGCATGGCAGCAAACACAGTGATAGATACCTTGGGCATCGCTCACTTGGTAGTCACCGGTAAACGGCCGTTCGGTGCCTTTCTCCCGTGCGACCCGGTACTGCTCTGGGGTGAGCTGCTTGCGCCATTCGTCGGGGGATTTTTCTATTTTCGCCATGGGGGTCTCCTCTCCCTCTGGTTACCGTTAATCAGAGGCTTACTTGGCAGACTAGCCTATCACCGTTAGGCCTTCTTATGGCTAATGACAATAGGCTGCCTGCCCAAGTTCAGCATGTGCGAAAGTGGCAAAATCCGCCAGTGGGCTTTATACGCTTGCAGCGCCGCCGTTACTACGTGGGTCGTGAGCACTCTCGATCAGCCCGTCTGGGTGGCGCACGATGCCGCCCGCGTGGCCCATGGTGTCGCTGAAGGCGTCGGGCAAAACCTCGACATCGTGGCCCGCCGTGGCCAGCGCCGCGACCAGCTCATCATCGAAGCGTTTTTCCAGCTTGAGATTGGTACTCGATTCGCCCCAGGTGCGGCCTAGCAACCAACGCGGTGCGGTAACTGCCTGCTGCAGCGGCATGCCATGCAGCGCGTAGCGTGAGAACACCGCTGCCTGGGTTTGCGGCTGGCCTTCGCCGCCCATGGTGCCGTACACCATGGTGCGTCCATCGTTAAACAGCGCCAGCGCCGGGTTAAGCGTATGGAAGGGTTTGCGACCAGGGGCTAAGCCGCGTAAATCGTCTGGGTTGAGAGAAAAGCTAATGCCTCGGTTTTGCCACAGCACGCCGCTTTCAGGCAGCACCACGCCGCTACCAAACTCCCAGTAGATGCTCTGAATAAAGCTCACCGAGCGGCCTTCGCTGTCGACGGTGCCCATCCAAATAGTATCGCCGGGCGCGGGTTCATAGGGCCAAGGCAGCGCCTGGGCAGGGTTAATTTCGGCGGCTTCTGCACCAATACGCTCTTCGCTGAGCAGCTCCTGTAGCGGCGTGGGCACTCGGTATGGGTCGGTGACATAACGGTCGCGCAGCATAAAGGCGCGTTTGGTGGCTTCAATTAGCCCGTGCAGGTGGTCAAAGCCGTTGGGTTCGGCGGCTTTAATACGCTCGTAAATGCCCAAAATCATCAGCGACGCCATGCCTTGCGTCGGTGCGGGCAGGTTATACAGCGTAGCGTCATTGAGTTGTACGTGCAGCGGTGTGACTTGCTGAGCGCGGTAAGCGTGAAAATCGTCTAGGCGCAGGGGGCTGCCTAGCGCCTCTAAATCCTTCGCCATGCTGGCGGCAAGCTCGCCACGGTAGAAATCATCCAGCCCGGCACTGGCCAAGCGCTTTAACGTATTGGCCAAGCGCGGCTGGCGCAGGCGCTCGCCTTCACGGGGAACTTGGCCGCTAAGCAGCAGCGCATCGCTAAAGCCGGGGCTTTGGCTCAGGCGTTCTAGGTGTTTTGCAGTGAGCGTTTCCTGGCTTTGAGAAACAGCAATGCCCTCATCGGCATGGCGAATGGCATCGGCCAGCAGCGTGGGCAACGGTAGCGCGCTTCCCCAGCCCGCCGCTACGTTGAGCGCTTCCTGCCAGCCGCTAATAGTGCCCGCCATGGTCAGCGTGGCTTTTGGCCCACGTTCCGGGATCTGCGACTCACCTGAATAAAAATCACGGTTGGCGAGCTGTGCGGCGGGCCCGCAGGCATCAATGGCCACCGGCGCTTTGCCCGGCTCGTGAATCAGCCAAAAGCCATCGCCCCCCAAGGCATTCATATGCGGGTAGACCACGGCGATGGCTGCCGCCGCGGCGACCATGGCTTCGACGGCATTGCCGCCTTGCTTTAATACATCGCGACCGGCGCTCGCGGCAAGATGATGCGGCGCGACACAGCTGCCGCCGTAACTACGTTGGGTATGGAGCATTGAAAAGTCCTTTGTTATTGGTTGTGGTTACCAGCCAATGGCGTTAGGCAGCCACGTGGCAATGCTTGGAAAGATAAACACCAGCGCCACGGCTAAAAACTGTAGCCCGATAAACGGCAGCGCCCCTTTGTAGATATCTAGGGTGGAGACTTCTTTAGGCGCCACGCCTTTCAAGAAAAACAGCGACCAGCCAAACGGTGGAGTAAGAAACGACGTTTGTAGCACCAGCCCCACCAAAATGCCCAGCCACACCATATCCACGCCCATCTGCACGAAGAAGGGTAAAAAGAGCGGCAGGGCGATATAGCTAATCTCAATCCACTCTAAGAAAAAGCCAAGTACAAACATCAGCAGCAGCATGAATAGCAGGGCGCTGACTTCTCCACCGGGCACCCACTCAAACATCCGTGCGACCAAGTGCTCGCCACCCAAGCCCCGGAACGCGAGCCCGAACACTTGAGCGCTGATCAAAATAAAGAACACCATGGCGGAGATCACCAAGGTGGCTTTGGCCACTTCGCTTAACAGCGATACGGTTAAGCGGCCCGAGCAGGCAACAAACACCAGCGCCCCTAGCGCGCCCATCGCCGCAGCTTCGGTTGGGGCGGCAATACCGCCAATGATGGAGCCCAAGACCGCAAATACTAGTCCTACCGGTGGGCCGACCACGGTGACCACTTTATACAGCAGCCGTTTCTTGCTGAGCTGGGCCCGCTCTTCAGCGGGAATGGGCGGCATCATGCCAGGGTAGAGTTGGGCTACCACTAAAATTGCCACGATGTAGATGCCTGCCAGCGCCAAGCCAGGCACCATCGCGGCGGCAAACATAGTACCAACAGATTCGCCGAGGATTTCTGCTAAGAGAATCAGTACCAAACTAGGTGGGATAATTTGCCCAAGCGTACCTGATGCGCAGATCATGCCGGTGGCCAAGGTTTTGGGATAGCCGCGGCGCAGCAGGGTGGGCAGGGTGAGCAGGCCAAGTGTGACAATGGTGGCGCCCACGATACCGGTGGCCGCGCCTAACAGTACACCCACGAAAATAATCGCCACGCCCATACCGCCGGAAATCCCGCCGAACAGGTGGCCAATCACATCGATCAATTCTTCGGCCAGTTTCGACTTCTCTAGCATGACCCCCATAAATACGAATAGCGGTATCGCCATAAAGGTGTAGTTCGTCACTACCCCATAAATGCGTGACGGCAACAGGTTGAACAGCATTGGGCCAAAGCCCAAATAGCCAAACACAAAGGCGGTGACGGCAATGCTGATGGCCACCGGTATACCAATGATAAGCAGCACAAAAAAGGCGGCGATCATACCGATCGCGAGCCACTCATTAGGAGACATGCGTTATTCACCTCGGCTTGATAGGGCAAACCCTTGGCGCAGCGCGTGGGCGAGGCCCTGCATTGCCAATAAGAGAAAGCCAAAGGGGATCAGAGCTTTGAGCACCCAACGAAGTGGCAGGCCGCCAGGGTTGGGAGAAGCTTCGTTACGTAGGTAGGACTGTTCCACCCAGGGCAGAGTGAGCCAAGCGATATACAGCCCCATGGCGAGCAGCAGCAGGCCGCCAATCACTTCAATTACCCGCTGTAGCGCCACTGGGAAGCGCTCATAAAACACGTCGACCCGCACTTGTTCGCCCATAAACAGCAGATACGACATACCAAACAGAGCAATGGGGGAGATTAAGTGCCACTGCAGCTCTTGAAGCCATACGGCGCCAATGCTGAAAAAGTAGCGCATCACCACATCGCCCGCGACCAGGGCCACTAGTACCACGCAGGTCCAAGCGGCGATCCAGCCAAACAGCCGGACCACCGCCTCGATCCCGTGGACAACACGTTCCACGGCTTGCATATCACACCCCAATAATGTCGTTTAACCAGGCACGTTCGCTGGCGCCTGCCCAGCGGTCATGGTTGGCCTTAAAGGCCATGTAGCTATCATGTACTTTGCGCACTAGTGGGTCGGCGTTGGCTTCGGTGGCGAGCGTATCCATAGTGGCTTCGCGCAGGGCGTTCACTACGGGTTCCGGAAGCATGCTGGCGGTCACGCCGTGGTTATCAACAAGGTCGGTCATCGCTTCGCCGTTCACCGCTTCTGACCACGTCACGCTTTCCAGACACGCCGCCATGCAGGCACTTTTCACGATCATCTTGAGGTCGTCGGGCAGGGCATCCCAATGCTGTTTGGAAATCAGCAGCTCACCGGTAGTGGCAGGCTCGTGCCAGCCGGTGGTGTGATAAAACTTCGCGGCATTCTGCAGCCCCATGCGGCGATCCTGGTAAGGACCCACGAACTCTGCTGCATCGATGACGCCACGCTCCAGCGCCGGGAAGATTTCACCGCCGGGCAGTACACGGGCATCCACCCCCAGCGCGGCATAGACTTTCCCGGCCAAGCCCGGAATACGCATGCGCAGTCCGTTCAACTGGTCAATGTCCTCGATGGGCTCACGGAACCAGCCGGTCATCTGCACGCCGGTGTTGTTGAGCGGCAGGGCGATCATGCCGTAGGGCGCATAGACCTCTTCCCACAGCTCTAAACCGCCGCCGTGGTATAGCCAAGCCATGTGGCCCATAAAGCTCATGCCAAAGGGCACGGTGGTGAAGTACTGGGCAGCGAACGTGGTGCCCGACCAGAAGTAGCTGTTAGCCGCGTTCATTTGAATGGTGCCGCTTTGTACGGCTTCAAAGCCTTCCAGTGCAGGAATCAGTTCACCCGCTGAAAAATGCTGGATGTTTAAACGCCCGCCAGACATGGCGTTAATTTTGGCAATCACATCGGTGGGGCTGCCAGGGCCTTCTACATAGAAAGGTGAGCCGGGGCTGTAGGCGTTAGTCATGCGCCAGTTAAATCGTTCGGAAGACTGTGCTTTTGCAATAGAGGGCGCGCCCAGCACCAAGCCGGCGGTGGAGGTGAGCGCAGCGGTAGTGAGGAATTTGCGACGAGTAAAAGACATAAGGCACCTCAAGCAGTCAGGAGTAAGCATGGGTTGGTAGATGAGTCACGCCGTTTGATCACCAATGAAGTTGCAAGGGGTGTGCCAAAAAATCGATTTTATTTTAAATGAAAGATTTTTGGCGGTTTGTCGTTGCTTTTCAGACCTGCGGTGAGGCCTTAACAGCGTGCCGATGAGGTATATAAGGAGCGCGATAGGGGAGCGTTATAGGAAAGAAGTGCCTGAGACGCGGGCAGAGTAGCCATGCGTGCACCGCGATGAGGCGATAATTAGCCTAAAAGGCGTGCTCTGGCACTAAGTTTGCGCATCGCCTAGACGCATCGCTAGAGTAGGGGCGTATTCTGCAGGCGGCACCTGGGTGTTGCCACGCAGACAAGGGGGCAATAAACGTTTCTATATCAGAGTGCTTGACAGCTAGATGAGGTCTGGGTAACATACGCGCCACCTCGACGAGGCAATGAAACGTCCCATTCGTCTAGTGGTCTAGGACACCGCCCTTTCACGGCGGTAACAAGGGTTCGAACCCCTTATGGGACGCCATCCCGATGGTGAGTAGTTTGTAGAGTGATAGCTTGTTAAGCGGGAATAGCTCAGTGGTAGAGCATCGCCTTGCCAAGGCGAGGGTCGAGAGTTCGAATCTCTTTTCCCGCTCCAGCACGTCCCATTCGTCTAGTGGTCTAGGACACCGCCCTTTCACGGCGGTAACAAGGGTTCGAACCCCTTATGGGACGCCACTCACTTTATAAAACATCGCTGTATTGTTTGCGTTGCGGGAATAGCTCAGTGGTAGAGCATCGCCTTGCCAAGGCGAGGGTCGAGAGTTCGAATCTCTTTTCCCGCTCCATGCAAACCCCCTTTCTAAAGTTCTGCTTGATCCCCAGTCTAGTTATTGCCATTCACCGCTGATCAAGCGGCGTTTTTGCGTGCGTGCCGCGGCGCTAATGATAGCGCCCAGGCGCAAGGCCTGAGCGCTGTAGGGTTAATCCACCAGCGTGAAGTGGCCTACCACGCTGTTAAGCGACCGTGAGCGCTGCTTAAGGTCTTGGGCGGCGGTGGCGGTTTGCTGCACCATTGAGGCGTTGTCTTGGGTCGCCTGATCCAGCTGGGCGATGGCCACGTTAATTTGCTCAATGCCACGGGTTTGCTCGTGGGTGGCGGCGGTAATGTCTGAGAACAGGTCGTTTACGCGCTGAATTCGCTGATCAATATCCTGCATACGCTGCTTGGCGGTATCTACCAAGGCGGCACCATTGCTGACCTGCGCAAAAGCCACTGCCGGTTTGCTGCGTATTATCCAGAATGGTTTGGAAGATCAGCGTCCCTATCGGTTAGGCTCGCTTATATGGTCAGCATGTTCCCTTGAAGTGCCGCTGCCTGGGCAGGCGGGCGCTAGGCTAATGCTAAAGTATTAATCGAGGCGCTATCGCAGCAATAGCGTGGCAAAGTATCACCTAATGTAGTGCTAAATAGAGAAAAATCAGGGGCATGGAAGTGGTGGTTCAGAGGTTATAAGCCGCAAACTTGAAAAAATATATGCATGCCCTGATATCCTCCCTTCTAGCTCTTTTTGCTCCCCACTTGCTGACAGGACATATTCATGGCCGAACCGGCATTGTCGATCCGTGGCCTTACCAAGGTGTATGGCAACGGCTTCCAAGCGTTAAAAGGTATCGATTTAGACGTCCAGCAGGGCGATTTTTTTGCGCTGTTGGGCCCCAACGGCGCAGGAAAGTCCACCACCCTTGGCGTCGTTTGCTCGCTAGTGCAGAAAACGGCGGGTAAGGTGTCGATTTTTGGAATCGACATTGATAAAGACTTCGCCAAAGCGAAATATCAGCTCGGCGTGGTGCCGCAGGAATTCAACTTCAACCAGTTTGAGAAAGTGCTGGATATCGTGCTGGCCCAGGCAGGTTACTACGGCATGAAGCGCAGCGAAGCGTTGCCTCGCGCCAAGCAGCTGCTGACCGATTTAGGGCTGTGGGAAAAGCGCAACGGCAGTGCGCGAATGCTCTCAGGAGGTATGAAGCGCCGCCTAATGATTGCGCGTGCCTTGATGCACCGACCCAAGTTGCTGATTCTCGACGAGCCCACTGCCGGGGTCGATATCGAACTGCGCCGCAGCATGTGGGAGTACATGCGCCGCATTAACCGCGATGAAGGCACCACGATCATTCTGACCACGCACTACCTCGAAGAAGCCGAGAGCCTGTGCCGCAATATCGCCATCATCAACCATGGCGAAATTGTGCGGAACACCAGCATGCGCGAGCTGCTGGCGGAACTGGACACCGAAACCTTCCTACTGGATATCGCCGAGCCGGTTGCGCAAGTGCCCACCATTGAAGGCTTTGAGCTGCAGCAAATCGAGCCCTCCCAGCTGGCGCTGGTGATTCATCGTGGCCAGCAGTTGAACGATGTATTCAGTGCGTTAAGCGCGCAGGGCATTCAGGTCGTCTCGATGCGTAACCGTGCCAACCGCTTAGAGGAGATGTTTGTTTCCATGGTAGAGAGCAGTCAGCAGGCCATCGACCAGCGTGAAAAGCAGGAGGCCCGCGCATGAATGCAATGCAAACCCTCGTGGCTTTATGGACGCTAGTGCTTAAAGAGATCAAGCGCTTCACCCGAATCTGGCCGCAAACCCTGCTGCCACCGTCGATCACCATGGCCATGTACTTCATCATTTTCGGCAGCCTGATCGGCTCGCGCATTGGTGATATGGACGGCTTCAGCTATATGGACTTCATTGTGCCAGGGCTGATCATGATGTCGGTGATCACCAACAGTTACTCCAACGTGGCCTCTAGCTTTTTCTCCAACAAGTTTCAGCGCTCCATTGAAGAGATGATGGTGTCGCCGATGCCGAATGGTGTCATTCTTTCGGGCTTTATTTTGGGCGGAATGGCTCGTGGCTTGGGTGTGGGGCTGATCGTGACGCTGGTGTCGCTGTTCTTCACCCGCTTAACGATCGAGCATCCGCTGCTCACGATATTGGTAGTGGTGCTGACCTCGGCGCTATTCTCCATCGGCGGCTTTATCAACGCGCTGCTGGCGAATAAGTTTGACGATATCTCCATCGTGCCGACGTTCATTCTGACCCCGCTGACCTACTTGGGCGGCGTGTTCTACTCGATTTCGATGCTGCCGGATTTCTGGCAGGGCGTCTCGATGCTCAACCCGATTCTGTATATGGTGAACGTCTTCCGCTACGGCTTTTTGGGCGTTTCTGATATTCCGGTAGGCTGGGCATTAGCGGCTATTTTCGCCTTTATCGTCGTACTGTTTATGGTTGCACTGACCATGCTAGAGCGTGGCAAAGGCATACGTAGCTAGGGTCGCCTTCACAGCCTTGATTGAAATACCCTTATAAGATGGCACGACTAAGAGAGTTTTCATGGTACACCGCCCCGATACCTTAGAACATGCGCCCTTGGGGCGTGATTCCGCTTACCCAGAGCAGTACGATGCGGGGTTGTTGTATCCGATTCCCCGTGCTGCCAACCGCGCGCCGCTGGGTATTGAAGAGGGCGCGCTGCCGTTTGTCGGCGAAGACGAGTGGCACGCGTTTGAGGTGTCCTGGCTCAACGGCCGCGGTAAACCGATTGTCGCCGTGGCACGCTTCCGTCTGCCAGCCAGCTCCCCGCATTTGATTGAATCCAAATCCTGGAAACTCTACCTCAACAGCCTCAACCAAACCCGGTTTGCCAGCCAAAACGAGGTAGAGGAGACGCTAGTGCGCGACCTCAGCAGCGCTGCCGGTGCCAGCGTAAGCGTTGAGCTTCTGGGGGTGGACGATAGCGAACTGGCCCCCCAGCGCCTGCCGGGCGAGTGCCTGGATGATTTAGATATCGAGGTGAGCGACTACACGCCCAGTGCGGCGCATCTAACTACTGGCGATGAGGTCGTTGAAGAGACGCTGCATTCACATCTGCTAAAATCCAACTGCCCGGTGACTGGTCAGCCGGATTGGGGAAGCGTCTTGATTCGCTATAAAGGCCCCAAGCTCGACCGAGAAGGGCTACTGCGCTACCTAATTGGCTACCGCCAGCACCAGGATTTTCACGAGCACTGCGTCGAGCATATTTTTACGGACTTGATGCAGCAAGCGAAGCCAGAAGAGCTGCTGGTATTGGCCCGCTACGTGCGCCGTGGCGGCTTGGACATCAGCCCTTGGCGTGCCACACCGGGCTTGGCACCCCCTAGCCCGCTGCGCCTGGCGCGCCAGTAACGCTCACCAAAACGGATAAGGAGTCACCATGGACGCCCTCACGCTGCTTCACGAACGTAGCTCCATGGGCAAGCTCGCTGAGCCTGCCCCCAGCGCCGACCAGCTCAGCGCCATCTATCAAGCGGCGCTTCGTGCCCCCGACCACAAAGAGCTGCGACCGTGGCGCTTCATCGAATTCACCGGTGAAGGCCGGGAGCGCCTGGGCGAGCTGTTTGCCGAAGCGGAGTTTCAGGAAGACCCTCACGCGAGCGACGAGACGCTCAACGCCGCGCGTAAAAAGCCGTTACGGGCACCAATGATTATCGCGGTGATTGCCAAGGTGACGCCGGACCTTCCCAAAGTGCCTAAAATCGAGCAGGTGATTTCAGCAGGCTGTGCCGCTCACGGCATTTTGCTGGCGGCCCACGCGCTAGGTCTAGGCGCCATGTGGCGCAGTGGCAAATACGCGTTTGATCCCGTGGTGCGCAAAGGCCTGGGTCTGGATGAAGATGACGAAGTCGTTGCCTTTATCTATTTGGGCAGCCTAGCGGGTCGCCACAAGCCAGTGGCAACCCACAACAGCGCGGATTTTGTCGAGCGCTGGGATTAAATCTACGCCCCTGTAATGCCAAGGAAGTCGCCATGAGTCAGCCCCGCCAACCCGGCATTCCACATCCCCGCTTACCGCTACCGGAAGGCGAGGAGGACCTGGCCGCCTTTCAGCACTGGCTGGAAGCGGCCATTCCCATGGTGGAGGCACTTGGCATTACCCGCATGAGCCAAGCCAACGGCGTGCTCACGTGGCAACTGGCGCTCACACCTAACCTCAACGACAAAGGCACCGGCTTTGGCGGCGCGCTGAGCGCACAAGCCACGCTACAAGGCTGGTGCTGGGTCACTCTCTGGCTTCGCCAGCAGGGCAGGGCGCAGGATGTGGTGGTTGCTGAAGCCAGCCAACGCTTTCTTGCCCCGGTCACGGGTGATTATCGCATGACTTGTGCCCCTAGCCATCCGGATGGCCCTGCACAGCTTGCTGCTAAACTCAGTGAACGAGGTAAGGGCAGCATCGAGCTAACCCATCAGCTCTACTGCGGAGATTCGCTCTGCCTAGAAGCCATAGGCCGCTACGCCGTGCTGCCAAACGCCTAAGTAGGCAAAAGCTAAGCAGGAAAAAGGCTTGCTATTTCACGGCTTAGACCATAGAATATGCGCCGTTCTGTTGAGAAAGGCAGCGCCTAACAGCAGAGCTAAAATGTGGAGAGGTGTCCGAGTGGTCGAAGGAGCACGCCTGGAAAGTGTGTAAGTCGAAAGGCTTCGAGGGTTCGAATCCCTCCCTCTCCGCCACAGAATTTAAAAAAGCCCGCTGAGCAATCAGCGGGCTTTTTTGTGTCCGAGATTTTCGCGAATAAACAAACAGCGCTCATGCCTTAGCGTGCAGAATGCCTCCTCCACCGACACAAGAGTTGCCCTGACAACCCACGATCCGTCTATACTCGAGAAAAGTCACCCGACTAGGCTGCCCATGTCCGTTGATTTGCAGGCGCTTTATCCTAAGCTGATTCATTTGATGCTCGACGCTGTGTTCGTCGTGGATGCGGATCATAAGATTCTTTTTGTCAGCGATGCCTGCGAATCGCTGCTGGGTTACCGTGCCGATGAGCTGGTAGGCACGCTAATTACTCACTATATGCACCCGGAAGATTTGGCTATAACCAAAGCCTCCATTAGGCGGGTGATGAATGGGCAGCCCCATCTCGATTTTCGTAACCGCTACCTACATAAGAACGGCAGCGTGGTGCATGTGCTTTGGTCGGCCCGTTGGTCGGATGAAGAGCAGGTGAGAATTGGCGTTGCTCGAGATGTAACCGCTCAGGTGCAAGCGGAAGACGACCTGCGCTTTCTTGCACATCACGATCCGCTCACCAAACTGACCAATCGTTCATTGTTTTACGGTCGTTTGGAGGCGGCGTTAAGTACGGCAAAGCGCTATCAAAACCGTTTTGCGCTGCTGTTTTTAGATGTAAACGACTTCAAACGAATTAACGATGTGCATGGCCACGCGGTGGGAGATGCGGTGCTTTGCGAGGTAGCTCGCCGTTTGAGTGGCTGCGTGCGTGAGACTGATACGGTGGCACGTATGGGGGGCGATGAATTTACGGTGATATTAACCGACGTTCACTCTAAAGAGGCCGCCATCGAAAAAGCTGCCCAAATACTGGAGGTGCTCTCTGAACCGCTCGCGGCAGAGGTAGCAGGGGCGGATATGCGGGATATCGGCATGCCGTCTTGCAGTGTGGGTGTGGCCACCTACCCAGAAGACGGCAAAGATGCTGATACGCTACTGAATTATGCAGATGTGAAAATGTACCGAATGAAAAGGCGTCGTTCGCGTTAGTAAAGCTACTGACTTTAAAACGGTAACTTTTAAAACGGTAGCCCACCGCTAAAGCCAAAAATTGCCACAGCAATCACAACAACGACAACAACGATGGTAGTGGTAGACGGCATGTTCTCTTCCTCTGAGAAATAAGTGTGCCTTAAGCCTAGCTGCTGGCTAGCGGTTTCGCACATTTTTATCCGCGTGCGTGGTTCAGCGCAGCCCTTGAAAAGAGTTATTGTCAAATTCTGTGTATGGCCGGTCAGGCGGCAGTCCTGTCTGACTGATCGGTCAAGGGTTCGCCGTCCTTGAACTGGACGTTGTTCACGACCAGCTCCAGCTTGTTGAACCCCTTGATCCGCTTCCAGCGC
>NZ_JBSXNN010000031.1:0-2302 GCF_056857635.1 Vreelandella sp. L-15
AAGGCCTGCAGCAAGCCGTTGATCGCATTGTGGCCATTATACAAGCCTCTCCTGATAAAGAGCGGATCGATAACATTATCACCCGCTGGCTCAAACGATATCTTCAGCGGCTAGGAGCCAAGGCAAACCTAGACCAGCTCATCGCCGATATTGAAGAACTGCCTGTAGAAGAGATTGAAAAGCTACGCGCCGACATTAAGCACTAACTCATACTCGAAGTGGCGGTATCTAGAGCAGCCAGCTGCATTCGCAGCTTCTTGGCGTGGTCAGGCTGTATGCCAGACGTGTTGCCAGTCGAGTAGAACCGTTTCAGTCCTTTGTGACGGAATGATTTAATCATGAGGGAATGACAGCATGTTGCGCACCACGCAACAATAAAGTTTAACGCCCCTCACGCGCCGGTTTGGAGCCGCGAAGCGGTGGAAAATCGGTCGCTGTGCAGCCGATTGTTAAAGCCTGCCAAGCCAGTACTGCGGACGTCGCCGGTCATGGGCAACAGCCAGAACTTGAAAACCATCAGGCTTCTCTCGGTAAACGATGGATAGCGGAAATCTGTGAAGGGGCGCTCTACGAATATCTGGCGGCAACTCAACTTGCCAGGCTTTTGGTGACTCGCCAACTAAATTGGCCAGGGCCTCAAATTCCTCTATGAAGGCACCACCCAATCCCGGAACTTTTGATTCGTAATAACCAACTGATTCCAGAAACTCGGCTTCCGCTGCCGGGTGAAAAGAATAGGTCATTTGATCAGTGCTCTAGCCTTCCTCATGACAGCCTCACCAGGCACAGCCTGAACAGTGCCATTATCCAGCTCTTCGCCTCTACGCCGAGCCTCGAGCAACCAATCGGACCTGAGCTCTTCTTCTGACGGAGACTCCAGACTTAATACCAGTCGCTGGATCAATTGTGCTCGCTCCTCTTTAGGAAGGTGGAGCGCCTCGTCTTCAATTTTCTGAAGATTCATGGCAAAAATCTCTCGTTCGCGTAACACTCAATTTTGACACGGATGGGTGCCGGGTTCCACGACTCGGTTTTTCGCTTTAACGCAAAGCTAAGCGGCGGCCCGTCAGGGACGTCCGGTGGACGGCCGACAGGCCGGGAACGCACTTAAGCGATTTGTTAAAATGGCTCAAGGCTGCAACCAGTCCTTATCAGGCCTCGCAAGCTGGCGTGCATTGTTATAAGCCATTTCTAAGGTTAAGCACGTTGATGCTCGGTAGAACGCACCATGGTTTTCTACCACCAGCGCCAGGTCAGCTACACCGGGGCTACCTATACACAGAGGCAACATTAACTGGACTCGACCGCGATAGTATTGGGGTATGGCGGTTTTATAGTTTCTTTTCACGCGCTCTTGAGCGTTGTCGATCGCACCTTTCAAGAAGGTCTGGAGGGGGTATTCATCCATTGAGCGGTACGGCTCAGGAAATCGCTCTTTGTTGTCGGCGATTACGTGCTCAACGTTAACCCTCAGCTCCTTTCGAGGATCTAACACTAACACCGTAGGATCGTCGAAATAGTGGGCCATTTCTGGCAATGCAGAAAAAGACGACAAAGCGTGGTCGCCTTTCCGTTTCCACGCCGTAAAATGCCACTGTACATCTGTGTCCGGCATGTTATTGGGCGTGCAATAACAAAATATGGGCTCTTGAGAAGAGGTGACAAGCCCAGTATTATACACCCTGCCATGAAACCTCAATGAACGTGACATCACAATGACTGAGGTTTCATAGCCACCAAATTGAATCTACCTCATTGATTCTACAGCGTGCAAAGAGAATTTTGGCGATGTAGCCAAAATTCGCGGGCTTGCGCGTTTTGCTCGCCTCAATAACCCCCCGGTGTCAGGATGAGTGTCGTACCCTCTGATACCCCCGGCTTATTCATGGCGGCGCTTTGCGAAGCCCTCGACAACAGCGGCGTGATCGAGGCGCTGGAAGACAACCTGGTCGACCTCCGCAATCCGCTACGCGTCCGCCACTCACCGGCCACTCGCGCTGAAGAAGCCGATCCTGATAAGCGATGCCACCAGTCAGTACCTCCAGACCGCTCGATCAGCACCCTCGTGAATGAGGCGGGATATACCGTTGCGAGGAGTGCATCGGTGGTTACGGAACTGATCACGCGATTAATTTTGAATAGGTACTTAAGCACGAACTACCCCGCACTTCCGCATGCTAGACTACCCATCGTTTGCACAGCGCCACCCTTGGAGGACAGCATGCCAGCTACTCATCGCCGTAAACTGCCCATCGGGATTCAGACCTTTTCCGATATTCGCGAAGGCGGCTACTACTATGTC
>NZ_JBSXNN010000032.1:0-8208 GCF_056857635.1 Vreelandella sp. L-15
GAACGCACTTTGTTGATGGCGCAAGCATTGTTGCAGTGGCACCGAACTAACCTCGGCTAGAAAGGCGGTGTCCGGCTGCTTCTTTAACTGTGTTAGGAACGCGCTGGCATCGTTATAGCCGATCTTTTCCTGACGCTGATAAAACGCGTCGGTGCGATAGCGCAGCACCGCGTTCCAGACAAACCGCACGCACCCAAACGTCCGCGCCAGCAAGGCTGCTTGCTCAGGCGTGGGATAGAAGCGGTATTGGTAGGCGCGTTCGGCTTTCATTCTTTACACTTTAGACGAAATATTGTAAGGATGCAAAACACAAGGCGTCCTGGCGGACGCCGCGCTATCCATCCTCGCACTAAAAGTACGAGGTTTTCCGCGCTAACTGATAAAACGCCTGTTCCATGGTAAACCGCGTGCCCAGCAAACCTACGCAGGCAATGCCCTGGCGTTGCAGCACCTGGGCCGTGGCATCGGCGATATGCAATAGCGGAATGGAGACCGCCGCTGCCAATATCTCGGCAGTCGCCTGCCAGTTACCCTGATGCTGCAGCGCCTCTATCTCGGCAAAATCCGCGCTGTACAGCACCACCCTGGCAGAGTGCAGCCCGCCCAGCGGCCGTGCGCACATGCTGGTTGACGAGGCGGTAGTAGGTTTGAGTGGACTCCCAGCTCATGCCGCCGATCAAGCCGATGGTTTTCATGGATGCACTTCCACCTTCTGGTCACAAGAAAGAGAGTGTATTGCGAAGGCAGCAGACAAGGCTCCGGACTCTATCAGAGGCTCACATGCTTACCGCCATCCGGCACTTCGCAGTTTTAACAGTAGCGCCCATAACCGGCTGCCCCCCGCTGAGCTTAAAAGCAAAACGGCTCCCACGACCACAGAAGTCCCCCCACGCCCTAACAAGTAAGCGCTAGCGTTTGGCCGCTGTTGCGCGAGAAACTCCCCCAACAGCACCGTGCCAGCAGCGATAAAATAAATACCCATGAGCGCTGTCCCCACCGCCATGCAGGCCCGGGGGCTTACCAATACACCTGCCCCTTGCGGCACCAGCCATCGGCTCAATGCCTCACGCCACAGAATAAGACTCAGCCCGATCAGAGTATTGCTAAAAAAATGCACAAACTGAGCCATCAATACGCTTGAAGAAATGTCCTCTTGGCCAGCCAGAGCGATCAACAGAGAAACGGCGGCATCCGGTAGTGGACGTAGTGCCATCCATAACCCCAATAGCGCCAACAAACTAGCCATCAGCGGGCGCACTTGCATCCTTTGCATCATGACTCCCTTACTCGTTGCATTGTTGGTTGTGAAAGCTCCATCTGGCTACTCCAGATCTCCGGTAAACACGACTGTCAGCCAGCAGCGCAGACCTTCGTCGCCCACCGGATCCCGATACCACATACTTCAGGCAGCGCTTTTCACACATTAGCCGCTGGCGTTCTCTTCAGCCACCTGACGCAGCGCATCGACCAGCACATCGGTGGGCTGGGCGCCGGAAATCAGGTAGCGGCCATCGAGAATAAATGCAGGCACGGCACTGACGCCCATGTCCATAAAGCGCTGCTCGGCTTCACGCACTTCTTCGGTGTACTGATCGGAGCGAGCGATGGCCTCGGCGGTGTCGCCATCCAGCCCCACCTCGATAGCTTTTTCGCGAAGCACCAAGGGGGCGGCGGGATTTTTCGCCTCACCGAAGTAGGCCTCGAACAGCGCCAGTTGAAGCGCCGTTTCCTGATGCTGCGTGCCGGCCCAGGCCAGCACACGGTGCGCGGTGAAGGTGTTGTTCGCTCGGCGCTCCAGCGCGCCACGGAAATTCAGGCCAAGCGCTTCGGCGGCAGCCATGATCTCGCGCTGGGACTGTTCCATGGTGGCCGCGTCCTTGCCGTACTTGCGGCATAGATGCTCCAGAATCGGCTCGCCCTCGGGCGGCATGTCCCGATTCAGTTCGAAAGGCTGCCAGACCAGCTCGACGTCGATCTCGCCCTTGAGTGTCTCTAACGCCTGCTCCAAGCGTCGGTAGCCAATGGCGCACCACGGGCAGGCCACATCAGATACTAGGTCGATTCTTACCTTTTGCATGGGGTATCTCCTTTGGGTTCATTCATCTGAATTCCAGCGCGAAGAGCAGGCAAAGCTGGGTGACCGCACAGGTGGCTTCCAGCCAGGTTTGGATACCCTTGGGGGCCACAAGGGGCAGCGGCGCCGTGCGCCCACCCATGGCCGCACTGGCCAGAATGCCCGGCAGCCCGTAGCAGTGGTCGCCGTGCACATGGGTAATCAAAATGGCCTTCAGCGAATGAAACGTCAGCTTGGTGTGCAACACCTGATGCTGCGTGCCCTCGCCACAATCGACCAGATACCAACCCTTGCCCTTGCTTTCATGCAAAGCGACGCCAGACACGTTTCTTGTTTTGGTTGGGACTCCGGCGGAGGTGCCGAGGAAGAGTAGGTTCATATCTGATTGACGAGTCAACAATGAGCTTGAAGGGATGGCGTTCGAAGCAACGAGGCATGCTTGAATGCGCATTTCCATGCGCATAAAATCAGACTATACATCAAGAGCCACCAGGAGGCGACGATGGCCGAACTCTACGATGCAGCCGCACCCAAAAAAGCAGCGAATCTCTCCATCAATAGCGACCTGCTGCGCAGGACACGTGAATTGAACATTAACCTGTCTGCCACCCTGGAGCGAGCGCTGAAAGAAGAGCTTTCCCAATGCGAAGCGCAGCGATGGGTCGAAGAAAATCGAGCTGCGATAAAAAGTTATAACGATTTTGTCGAACGACACGGATGCTTTGGCGACGAATTCAGGGAGTTTTAATGGCACAATTCGACGTATACCCCAACCCAAGCAAAACCAGCAAAGCGCACTACCCCTACCTTGTGGATGTTCAAAGCAGTTTGCTAAGCGAACTGACCACCCGCATCGTCATCCCGCTGGGAAACCGTTCCGCCTTCGGCAACGACACCATGCAAGGACTCACTCCTGAAATCAGCTTTGGCGATCAGGCGCTATTGCTGTTAACGCCACAGATTTCGTCGGTGCCTGAAAAACATCTACGGAATCCCATCGGCTCTCTCTCGCATGTTAGAGACCTAATTATCGGGGCTCTGGACCTGGCGATCACCGGCTTTTAACACTGGCAGGATGCGGCAACCTCATGGAGGCAAAGCCATCATGTTAGACGCTCATGCCGAAGCGGGCCATCAGAATTGACGGTGCCGCGCGAGAGGCAAACCGTTAGCTTCAACGTATGCGTTCGAACTTGCCAGAGCTTTGGCATTCTCTTTCAGCCACTTCTCCTGTTTATGCCGTTTCACAGCCTCCGCAATGTTATGTTTCGTTTGCTGGTAATTCGAGCTGCCTCTCACTCCGCCAGACTCGTATAAGCAGAACCTCTTTAGCCTGCCTGAGATAGACAACTCGAAACGGCGCGTGAATCAATTCACGAATATGATCCATGTTGAATTCAGGAACAACTCGGCCAGCATCCGGGTGGATTTGAAGCATTTCACAGTGCTCTAGGATAGCAGCCACGAAATCATCACCGATATGTGGCACATCCTGCTCTTTGTAATACTCCTGAATAGCCTGTAAGTCCTCGAGAGCAGACTGTGCTAAGCGTAGTTCCATTTACTTGATACCCAACGTTTTCTTGGCGTCCTCCAACGATACGGTGTTGCCCTCGCGAACATCCATAAGCCCCCCCGCCACCGCCTTTACAAACCTCAATTCCTCTGCGGTTCTCTCATAATCCTCGAGCCCCTGAACAACAGCTATGCCGCGGCCACGGCTGGTGAGCAGGATTGGACGATGCGTGTCCTGCGCTCGACCAACCACCTTTCCGGGATTGATTTTAAGGTCTGATAGAGGAATGACATCCTCGGAAAATTTCACTTGCATAGTGATTACCCAGCCAACGATTTGGTGCCATTAATAGCACCAGTTAACAGGTGCAGTAAAGAAACATAACGCCGAAGCGCACCGGTAACTTTGACGTAGCGAAGCGGAGACAAAGGCATCCCAGTGACGCGCCTGGTTAGCTGTTCCCAAGCATGTACGCCCGAAGCTGTCGCTCCTCTCGCATAACATAGAGAATGAGAACTCGCTGATCATCCTCACGATAAAAAATGCGACACGGTGGAACCACTACCTCCCTGTATACTGAATTAGGGAGTTCTGGAGGAATCCGTCCGGATTGGGGAAAATCTTCCAAACGCTCGGTCTTATCGAAAACTTCCTGGACCAGATGACTTGCGGCAACAGGATTATCCAGAGCAATGTACTCAGCTATGGCATCCAGTTCTTGAAGGGCAGGCTCCGTCCAGATTACTTCAGCCATTTACTCATTTTCTCCCTGGCCTCACTTTGGCTGTACGTTCTTCCCTCAAGTACAGCACGCTCTCCCCGTGATAGCCCCTCAAGCAGCTCAAGTCGGCGCTGCATAAACTCATAATCCTGCACATCGACAAGATATGCCGATGGCTGACCATGCTCCGTGATCAGTATCGGCTCCTTAGACAAGTGCAGATCTGCCAGAATCTTTGTGGCTTGGCGCTTGAGGTTCGTAACAAGCTCAACTTTCATGGGCTCACCCTAAATCAGACTAATAGTGACACTATAGTATCACTCTTCAGGTGGGGCAATCACAGCTAACGCGAAACTAAGCGGTGCCCTGACAAGGGCATCCGGTGGACGGCCGTCAGGCCGGGAACGTACTTGAGCGACTGGTTAGCACTGCTCAACTAAATACCTGTGACCCAAGTCAAAATGGTATTCCGTTCTCATCTTCTGTTTCACTTGATTCCGTAGACGGCTCAGAACCAAAAAGATCGTCTTCAATCGGCATCAGCTCCCATAGCTCGTTCTGGTGGAGCCATACCGGATCAGCATTCTCCTCAATGAACTGGTCTACAGGCATGCCATCCACAGTTGGTGGCCGCTTTATTCTGGCTTGCTTACCGTTCATAAAGACCCACTGGTACTTCCTTTGCCGATCTGCTTGCGCGGCTTTCTTTGCACTCTTTTGGGCCGGAGTGAGCTGTTTCTTAACTTTTGCCATAGCTAAACTTTTTGGTGCTAACGCCCACCATCACCGGTGACAAAACCAGAGCGAAGCGGAGGTTTTGGCATCCGGTGCATGGCTTGGTTATGCAGCATGTAGCGGCTTGATTCGATCCACTTCTTCCTTGACCGACTGCGCAGCAGTCCAAAGATCAACAGACCGCTGTGCGTTCAGCCAGAATTCTGGCGAGTTACCAAACAAACGCGCAAGCCTGAGCGCCATTTCAGGGCTGACAGCACGGCGTTCCCGCAATAGTTCATTCACTGACTGACGAGAGACACCCAAAGATTCGGCCAACCCCGAAACCGTCAGACCATAGTCCGGAAGAAAGTCTTCCCTCAGCATTTCGCCAGGATGAGTCGGTTTGCGCTGCATGCCAGCAGTATTAAGAATAGCCATGGTCATCACCTCACTCAGTGGTAGTCACACACTTCGACTTCATACGCATCGCCACCTTCAAAACGAAAACAGATACGCCACTGATCATTGATTGAAATTGCGTGCTGCCCCTGCCTGTTTCCCGACAGTGGGTGAAGGCGATTGCCGGGCGGCACTTTCAAATCCTCAAGCTGTACGGCCAGATCCACGTATTCAAGTTTTCTAGCGGCTCTCGGTGCAACATCCGCAGGAAATTTCTTTGACTTGCCCTTGGCGTAGAGTTCTTGGGTTCGTTTGTCAGCGAAGGATTTGATCATGAAACAAAGTGTATTTCGTCACGTGACGCTTGTCAACGAGACGAAGGAATGACTGCATAACGCCCGCCATCACCGGTGACAGAACCGCAGCGAAGCGGAGGTTTTGGCATCCGGTGCATGGCCTGGTTATGTGCTGCCTCAGGCTGCAACAAGCTTCTTCACGTTGAGCTCTTTGCGATGTTGTTCAGCATGCCAAAGTTCATATTGGGACTGCTGATTTAGCCAGCTTTCTGCCGAGGTATCGAAAGCGATAGAGAGCCGGATCGCCATTTCTGGACTAATGCCGGCCTTGCCATTCAACACGGCACTCAGCGTTTTGCGGCTAACGCCCAATGCCTCTGCTGCTGCTGTGACAGAAAGGCCAAGGGGCTCAAGACAAAGCTCTCGCAGCACTTCACCCGGGTGCGGAGGGTTGTGCATTAACATTGGCGGTACCTCAGTGATAATCTTCGTAGTTCACAATCTCGGCATCTCCGTCTTCGAACCGGAAGGTCACTCGCCAGTTACCGCTGACGGTCACTGACCAGATTCCGGCACGATTGCCAGAGAGCTCATGCAAGCGAAGACCGGGTAAGTCCATATCTTTGGCATTCGATGCTGCATTCAATCTACCGAGAATTAGCCGAAGCCTCTTTTCATGAGCGGCCTGAATCCCTGCAGTACTGCCGGACTTGAAGAATTTTGCCAAGCCCTTGTGTTTGAAGCTTCGAATCATTCCTTGAATGTACCCTGTAACGTATCAGGTGTCAAAGCGCATAACGCCGAAGCACAGCGGCGACCTTGGAGTGGCGACAAAGGAGCCACGGAAAGGGCGTCCGGCGGCCATCGGCCGCGAACTGCTGCGCCTTGTTAAGTTTTGGATGCCTTGGGGCTGACCGAAGCCAACCCCAAGGACTTTAGCTGAGGCTTTGGCAAATAACAGCAATTGTAAAAACGAATCCTGAAAGGGCTGTAATTACGCTTGCTACATTCACCTTCACCTCGATTGCGATATGCATCTTCATGACAATACACCAGAATTTGCAGTCTCGCAGGCCTGCGCGACTACATAAAACATGTGGCCGTGCTTTGGTGGTTACTGATTTACTGGTCGGAAGAGCTGGTTGCGAAATCCAGGATTCTCCAGACACAGGTCATTGGCCACCTAACGGAGCGTTTGCCAACGCTCCGGGGAGGGATTCAGGATCAGAGTTCACTCTCGCAAAGTGAGTATTCTGCGCCTGAGCCTCCCAAACTTGAAAAACTTAACGCTGAAATAAGCGGCGGCCCGTCAGGGACGTCCGGTGGACGGCCGCTAGGCCGGGAACGTACTTAATTGACTGGTTAAATGCCGTACTCACGCTCTACCCTCGCAATACGAACCCGAAAGGTGGAGTACCATTTTTGGTGGCCAAGTCGCTGAGCTTCTCGGTGCTCGGCGTTCTTTTTCCAATTGGTGATCGACTCCAAGCTTTCCCAATAGGATACGGTGATACCCAAATCCTCGCGCACAGACTCCATACCCAAGAAGCCCGGTTGGGTTGCAGCCAACTCAACCATTCTGTCCGCCATTTCCCCGTAGCCATTGTCGCCTTCGGTGCGATGGCTACTGAAAATGACCGCGTAATACGGCGACTCAGGGGTTTTGGCTATCTCTGACATAGATCCCTCTAGGCATTTAACGCTTGCAGTTGCGGCGAGTACGAAGCGGAGCGTAGTACTCGTCCGACAACCTGCATTTGTTAGGAACGGTGAAGGCTATTCCAAAATGTTCATAAAGTCCCAGTTATCATAAAACTGGCTTATGTCTCTGCTTCCCAGATCAAATTGGTTATTAGCGAAAGCCTCTTTATCCTTTTTCTTCATTCCCCGACCCTCAATGCAACGCTCATTATGCTCATTGTCAAAAAGCCACGGGTAGATATGGTAATTTTTTCTCACTCCGTGAATTTCAATCAACCTCGCCAATAGCTGTTTTGGCGGGATATTAATGAACACAGGCTTCGATTTACGCTCGTGTGAAATTAAAATTATGCTCCAGATATCAGCTGGGGAGTTTTCAAGAGCGGAATGACTAAAAACAAACCAGCCACCCGCTATCAGGTTTTTCTCAAACGAAGATTCTGCAAAGGCTGGCCGGTAATCTTTAGACATTTTTACCTGAATAGATACAGTGCCTTTTACTGGCTCCTTAGTTACTAAAAAATCAATTCCTGTATCTTTCGCAGGAATCCAAAGGCGGGCAGCTGGGTAGTTTTTCTCAATAAACTCACCGAAAACATACTCGCCAGCGTGAATTGTGAACAATGGTTTCATAGTATTATTTCCTAACGCCGGTGGTAATGGGCGCCAACGGAGCGCAGCGTAGTTGGCGTCCCGTTGACCACTTGGTTATGCATGTTCCGGCCACATCCCATCCATCATCACTGGGTAGGTGATTGGCTTGTAGTGGGTAAATTCAATGTCT
>NZ_JBSXNN010000033.1:0-67962 GCF_056857635.1 Vreelandella sp. L-15
TCTAGGTAGGGCCTGATTCATGTGCGAGGCTCCGGCGTTCCACCAGGGCCCTCGCCCATTACCCGCCGATTTCCAAGCACGGTACGCGTCCAGACCTAGGCCTCGGAGTTTCCGCCGCCGGGTCGCTCGGCGCTTCCATTGCCGCCAGAGCAGGCCGCGTAAGCGGCGACGTATCCATTGATCCAGTGCTTCCAGCGGGCGCTTCACATCAACGAAGCTGAAGTAGTTGGCCCATCCTCGTAGGACTGGCCTCAACCCTTCGATTACCCGTTGGATGTTACGCCCCTTACCACGCTTCAGTATCTCACGGACACGCTGCATCATACGCTTCAGGCTGGTCTTGGCTAGCGTCAGTTTCGGCTGCTTGTGCCGAGTGAGACTGTAGCCCAGATAGCCGCGTTTCCATGGCCGATCCACTGCACTTTTGCGGCGGTTGACCGTCAGCCGAAGTGATTTCTCGAGATACTCACTCAAGCTGTCCATAACACGCTCGCCTGCCCGCCAGCTTTTGACATACACCTGCACGTCATCGGCGTAGCGGCAGAAGCGGTGGCCTCGACGTTCCAGCTCCTTGTCCATGTCGTCCAGCAAGATGTTCGCCAGCAGCGGGCTGAGGGGCCCGCCTTGGGGCGTCCCCTGCCGTCTCGGCGTAGGCAAGCCGTTCTGGAACATGCCCGCCTCCAGGTAGCGGCGGATCAGACGCAGCACGCGCTTGTCGTTAACGCGCCGCGCGACCCGTGCCATCAGTAGGTCGTGGTTCACTCGGTCGAAGAAGGCTTCCAGGTCAAGGTCGACTACCCAGCGGTGGCCGGCGGTGACGTGGGCCTTCATGGCCGAGACGGCCTGCTTAGCGCTGCGCCTGGGGCGGTAGCCGTAACTTGACTCGGAGAAGCTCGGGTCGAAGATCGGCATGAGCACTTGTGACAGCGCTTGCTGGATCAATCGGTCGGTAACCGTGGGAATGCCGAGCTGCCGTGTCCCACCCTTGGGTTTGGGGATGACGGCGGCTCGGGTCGGGCTAGGGTGATACGCATCGGCCAATAGCCGCTCGCGCAGCGTTGGCCAGTACTGCTTTAGGTGGCCCGCTAACTGGTGCACCGTCATGCTATCGACACCCGGTGCGCCTTTGTTGGCAACCATCTTACGGTAAGCCCGCTGCATGTTCTCCGGGTCAATGACCCGCTCCATGAGCGAGGCTGACTCCGCTTTCGTCCACGATAGCGACGCCGGGATCGTCTCGACGCTCACCGGCTGGGACGCGGGGTACTGCCCCTGCCCCTCTGGGTGAGTGACGGTGTTAGCGCCATGGTCTGTCTTCATGATCGATCCTCGAGACGTTATCGCCTACTCGCGGTTCTTCATGTTCGGCCCTTGGTGCCGCGGTGAACCGGCACTTACTATGGCCTCGGCTGACGTCTGATGATCCCTCCCGTCGCCTCTCGACGCCGGTAGCCCTGTGGCAGACCACCAGACCTCCCAGGGTAAGACGCGCGACCTTCCCGCTTATGCCTGTCGGATTTACCTCATGGCGTTCCGTGCAAGTATTGGGCTTTGGTGATTGCTGCCACCTTACCCCACCATGACGCCTCGTATCCGCTTCCTGTTCGTCAGGCCAGCGTTTTGCCTCGGGCTTCCTTCAGATTCTCCCTCGCGGGAGACACCCTTGCCGTCGGCTAGCACTTCCCCTTACCGGGCGTGCAGGGGACTTTCACCCCCAAGTCATCCTGAGGCACCACCCCCAGGAACAGCGCCTATCAAGGCGCTACGCGCCGTGCCTGGCGCACAGCAAAAAAAAGCGCCATTCAATGAATGGCGCGAGGACAGGAAACTGAGCACAGTATACCGCCGACCTAGACCAAAGTCTAACGGCTTGGTCAAAAATGTTTTCTAATGGTGCGCGGCCAATGCGTGGCGCACCATTTTGGCGCTTTCGAGGGCGGTGAATGATCCATTTGCGTGCCTAAGCTAATGAATAAAAAGTAAAAAGCAAAAGATGGCAGTGTTGCTGCAAGGTCTCTTCAATTTTGTATACAAGGTACTCACTGCCATGCCGATTCGCTCCCGTACTGCCCGTTCCCCTTTGTTTCCGCTAGCGCTATTTGGCGCGGTGCTGATGATGCCGCTCGGCGCTGCTGCCGAGACGACCTCGATTCGCTTCCAGCTGGACTGGCGCTTCGAAGGCCCGGCAGCGCCGTTTCTGATGGCAGCCGAAAAAGGCTATTTCGCCGAAGAAGGTCTGCAGGTTCAGATCGATTCGGGAAGCGGCTCTGCAGGGGCGGTGAACCGGGTGGCCTCGGGCGCCTATGAGATGGGCTTTGGCGATCTCAACGCGCTGGTCGAATTCCTTGCGGAAAACCCGGAAGGCCCCGGCATCAAGGGCGTCTATATCGTTTATGACGGCACGCCCGCGGCGGTGTTTGCGCGCAAGGAGAGCGGCATCGAGAGCCCCGCTGACCTGGCAGGCAAGACCATCGCCGCCCCGGCCTTCGACACCGGCTATCGCGCCTGGGGCATCTTTGCCGCTGCCAATGGGCTGGAGGCCGACGCGGTGGCGTGGCAAAACGTCGACCCTGCGCTACGCGAAACCCTGCTGACCCGGGGCGATGTCGATGCCATCACCGGCTTCTACTTCACCAGCCTGCTCAACCTGGAAGAGCGCGGCATGAGCGAAGACGAGCTGACCATCATGCCGTTCCCCGACTACGGCGTCCCGCTGTACGGCAACGCGATTCTGGTCAGTGATGCCTTTGCCGATGCCAACCCCGAGGCCGTGAAGGGCTTCCTGCGCGCCTTCAACCGTGCGCTGGGAGAGACCCTGGCAGACCCCGAAGCAGCCATCGAGTACGTGCGTAACCGCGACGGCCTGATCGATGTCGAGATGGAAACGCGTCGCCTGAAGCTGGCGTTGGAGAGCGTGGTGGATACCCCCGATGCCCGTGAATATGGTGTGGGCGGTGTGGATGACGAGCGGCTGAGCCAGGCGATTCAACTGGTGGCGGATGCTTACGATCTGCCCACGTTGCCATCCCCCGATCAGGTCTTTGACTCCCGCTACCTGCCGCCGGTAGAAGAGCGCATGCTGCTGCCGGAGGCGGAGTGATGTCGGCAGCGTTCGTCCGCTTCGATGACGTCAGCCTGGCGTACGACGGCGCGGGCAACGCCATCGAAGATATCGACCTGTCGATCCACGAAGGCGAGTTCGTCGCCTTCGTGGGGCCGTCAGGGTGTGGCAAATCCACCTTTATGAAGTTATGCACGGGCCTGCACGCACCTACCCAAGGGAGTGTCAGCGTGGATGGCGCGCCGGTCACCGGACCACTGAAAATCTCCGGTATGGCGTTTCAGAATGCCAACCTGCTGCCCTGGCGTACCACGCTGGATAACGTGCTGCTGCCGCTGGAAATTGTTGAGCCCTACCGTCGGCAGTTTCGTAAGCGTCGCGAGGAGTTTGTGGGCTGGGCGCGCTCACTGCTGAAAACCGTCGGGCTCGCCGAGCATGAGAATAAATACCCTTGGCAGCTCTCCGGCGGCATGCAGCAGCGGGCGTCCATTTGCCGGGCGCTGATCCACCAGCCGCGCCTGCTGATGTTGGACGAGCCCTTTGGCGCGCTAGACGCTTTTACTCGCGAAGAGCTGTGGTGCGTACTGCGGGATTTATGGGAAGCCCAACGGTTTACCGTGGTGCTGGTAACCCACGACCTTCGTGAAGCGGCCTTCTTAGCCGATACGGTGTATGTGATGAGCCGCCGCCCAGGTCGCGTTATTGAGCGTCGCTCCATTGAGCTGCCTCGCCCCCGAGCGTTGGAGACCACCTACGAAAAACCCTTCATTGATCTGGTGCAGGAACTACGCGCCCAGATTGGCGAAGTGCGTAGCACCTGATCGATGACTCTCTGCGTCGGCACCATTAAGGCATTTTTTTATGACCGTAAATAGCAAACTGATTGAACGTCTGGCGCCCTGGATCGCGGTGGTGGTGCTGGTGATGATCTGGGAAGTCACAGTGCGGCTATTTAACGTACCGAGCTTTATCTTCCCCAGCGCCTTGGAAACCGCGCAGGCGTTGATTACCTATGCAGGCCCCATTGGTCAGCACTCTTGGCAAACCTTCTGGACCACGCTGATCGGCTTTGGGTTGGGAGTGGCGGTCGGGTTAGTGCTGGGCTTTATCATCGGCTCGTCGCGCTTTTTGTACAACGCCTGCTACCCGCTCTTGGTGGGTTTCAACGCCATCCCAAAAGTCGCGTTCGTGCCCATTCTGGTGGTTTGGTTTGGGATCGGTTCCGTGCCTGCCATCCTCACCGCGTTTTTGATCTGCTTCTTTCCCATCGTGGTAAACGTGGCGACGGGGCTGGCGACGTTGGAGCCGGAAATGGAGGACGTGTTGCGCGTATTGGGTGCGCGGCGTATCGACGTGCTGCTCAAGGTGGGCCTGCCGCGTTCGCTGCCGTACTTTTTTGCCTCGTTGAAAATCGCCATCACCCTAGCGTTTGTGGGCACCGTCGTATCGGAAACCGTCGCCTCTAACCAGGGCATCGGCTACCTGATGATGAGCGCTGGTTCGCAAATGCGTATGGGGCTGGTATTCGCCGGGCTGCTGGTGATCAGCGCGATGGCCATGGTGATGTACGAACTGTTTGCCCAATTAGAAAAGCGTATGACTGCCTGGGCACACCGTAGTTGAGAAAAGAAACGCCGTAGCGGCGAAGTACCGCTGCGGTTTAACTGAATTTGCTGGCATAGCCAGTGTTGAACAATAAGGGGACCCAATGAAATATTTACCCATCGCTAGTTTAGCCGCTGCCATGTTGATATCACCGCTTGCCTCGGCTGAAAAACTATTTTCAGACTCAAGTATCTCGCTGCTATATAGCGATCAGTACCAAGCGTTTGGGCGTAATGAGCGCACCGATACCTATGTCACCTTTGAAAACGTGACGGCACACGACTGGGGCGGCACTTTTTTGTTTGTGGATCGTAACCAAGGGCGAGGTAAAGCCGATGGTGACGACGATCTGTATGGCGAATTCTCCCCAACGCTCAGCCTTGGCTGGCTAAGTGGCGTCGATTTGCAGCGGGGCGCGCTGAAAGATGTGTCGCTAGCAGGAACCTATGAATTTGGCGGCGGCACCAATGCTACCAACATTCTGACAGGCGTGAGCTTCGCCTGGGACGTGCCAGGCACAACGTACTTCAACAGCACGTTCTACTACGTCAATAACAGTGAAATCGCCGATGATCTGCAAATGACGCTCACCTGGGGTGCGCCGTTTGAGGTGGGAGCATCGCGTTTTCTGTTTGATGGCTATATCGACTACTCAACGTCGGCATCGGACCATGACGCAGAGTTTCATTTCAACCCACAGCTAAAATTAGACTTAGGGCACTACCGTGGCCGTCCAGGGGTGCTCTACGCAGGGATTGAGTACTCCTACTGGCACCATAAATATGGCCTTTCCGACAGCGTTATGGATACGGAAAGCGCGGTGAGTGCACTGGTTAAATTTCACTTCTAATCGGCGTGGGTAGCACCATGATGGTGCTACCAGCTATACAGCAGCGAGGCGCTGGTCGTGGTATCAGTGCGCTCGCTGGCATCCTCCGGGGGTTGTGAGTTGTGCTTCACTTCATAAGAGAGGCGCAGCGACAGCCTAGCGTTAAGACGGGCGGTAAGCGCCGTTAGCGAACGGCCGGTGGTGTTTGCATCGGTGTACTCTACCGACATCTCCTGGGCAATATCAGCGTAATCAGAGAGTCGGTAGCGGTAGTCCAGCGCGGTATAGGCCACGGCCAACTGCTGGTTATCTTCTTTTCGCGGGCGATCATTGCGGTAACCCGGGCCTGCTTCCAGCGAGAGCGTGTGCTGCTTATTCTCTAACAACTGCCGTCCATAGCCACCAATTACCGAAAGCTGTTGGTCGTACCCGGCAAAACGGTCCTTCTCCCAGCGGGCAAAGCCAAACAGGTAGTGCGGCCCGCTAAAGTCGTAGCGTTCACGCCCTGCGAGCAGATATTGCTCCGCGCTGGTTTCGCCATCCTTGCTGACGTTACGCACTTCCCCTCGCAGCGAATGGGTCAACTGACCGGTCAGCCAGGTCAGACGCGATTTGCCGATCAGTGTTTGGCTATCGGTGTTGCCAGAAAGATGGGTAAAACCAAGCTCCGCATCGCCGCTAAATTCGGGGGTGTCCTCTTTCGGAGGCGGCGGCGCATAGAACGGCGAGGCAGCAACGCCGGTCGCCCAAAGTGCGCTGCTAGTGAATACCAGTGAGCGTAGCAAATGTCGCACGACACTCCTCCTTGAGCTTGGGTTCAGTAAGTGGCTGCTATATAAGCAAAGTGAGGTGAAAGCGCAACGACTAACGCCGCTTGGCGCTGCGTGCCATAATGACGCGGTCGCGCACCATGAGTTCCGTTATGACTGCTCCTCGCCCCCGAACACTAGCCGAATTACAGCGCTGGCGCCGTACCCGCGCCAAGCGCCGCTGGTACAAACGCAGTTTTCGCCTGCAAGTCATGATGCTGGTGGGGCTGCTGCTGGCGGGTATGTTGCTGGCCCAGGGCACCTATTTGAACCACCGCAAAGCCGAGATCATCACCCACCAAATGGGCGAGCGGGCACTGGCTGTGGCCAAAACCGTGGCCGGGATGCCGCAGATTGTAAACGCTTTTTCCTCTCCTGACCCCTCCGCCATTATTCAGCCCCTTGCCGAACGAGTCCGCCAGGAGACTGGCGCGCGCTACGTGGTGGTGGGTAATGCCCAATCGATCCGCTACTCCCACCCTGTGCCCGAGCGTATCGGCCAGCCCATGGTGGGCGGCGATAACGACCAGGCGCTTATCTATGGCCAGTCGTATGTTTCCGAAGCCACCGGCACGCTGGGTACGGCCATGCGCGGCAAAACTCCGGTGTGGGATGAGGAGGGCAATATCATCGGGGTGGTCTCGGTGGGCTTTATGCTCGATCGCGTCGATATGGACGTGGCCCGCTACACCAGCCTCGGCTGGGCGCTGGTGGCGCTGATGATTATGCTGGGGTTCGCCGGTGCTTACTGGCTGTCGCAGCACTTGAAAAAGATCATTTTAGGGCTGGAGCCTTACGAAATCGCCCGCTTGGCGATGGAGAAAGAGGCCATCCTGCAATCGATTCACGAAGGCATTCTCGCGGTGAACCGGGATGGCCATATCACCCTGGTGAACCAGCAGGCGCGGCGCTTTTTAGAGCTGCCCGACGAGCATGTGCTGCTGGGTCAGCCGATCCGTGAGGTGGTGCCCAATTCGCGGCTGTTGGAAGTCTTGAAGCATGGCGAGCAGGAGTTTGACCAGGAGATGTGGCTGGGGGATCACCCGGTGGTGGTCAATCGCGTGCCGATTCTGCATGAAGGGGAAATAGAAGGGGCTGTGGCCACTTTTCGTAGCCGCCGAGAAATTATCGACCTCTCCCAAGCACTCACCCAAGCCAGTCGCGATGTGGATATGCTGCGCGCCCAGGCCCACGAGTTCTCCAACAAGCTCTACACCATTTCGGGACTGCTGCAGCTTCAGCGCATCGACGAAGCGCTGGCGCTGATTCATCAGGAAACCGAGCGCGCCCAGGCGCAAATGAGCTTTTTAATGCGCCACGTGGCGGATGCGGTATTGAGCGGCACGCTGCTGGGCAAACTCACCCGCGCCCGCGAGCTGGGCGTTACGTTAGAAATCGACGAGCAGAGCTCGCTCTCCTGCCCGCTAACGCCCACCGGCCAAGAGGTTATGATGAGCGTGGTGGGTAACTTACTGGATAACGCCTGCCACGCCGCGCTCAACGGCCCTCACGGCGACCAGCCCACTGTGCGGCTGTTTTTCACCGACCTGGGCGAGCAGCTACTTATTGAAGTGGAAGATAACGGTGCCGGGGTGCCCGCCGAGCATGCGGAGTCGATTTTTGCCGAAGGATTTTCCACCAAAACCGGCAAGCATCGGGGCATAGGGCTGGCTCTGGTGGCGCGGCTGTGCCGCCAGCACGGGGGCGCAGTGACGCTGGAAGAGAGCGAGCTGGGCGGCGCATGCTTTATTGCCGTGCTGGACCGCTCGCTATGCGCCGAGGCCGCCACCGAGCCTGCGCCCTCATAACGACACGAATAATGACGACGCTAATGAATAAGAGGAAACGCCATGTCTGCGACGCAATACGGCATTTTGGTCGTCGAAGACGATTTTCGCATCGCCGATATCCACCGCGCCTTTATTGAGCAGAGCGACGGGTTTTATGTGGTCGGCATGGCGCGCAACGGCAGTGAAGCCAAGGCGCTGATGGCCCAGCACGCCGCTGATATTCAGCTCATTTTGCTGGATGCCTACTTGCCCGACGTGGAGGGGCTCGAACTACTCTGGGCCATCCGACGGGATCATGTTCATGTGGATATTGTGATGGTGACCGCCGCCAAGGAGGTGGAGACCATTAGCGAGGCGCTGCGCGGCGGCGTATTCGATTATCTGATCAAACCCATTGAAGCGGCCCGCATGAACCAGATGTTGACTCGCTTCCGCCGCGAGCGTGAAGTGCTGGCGAACCGTGCCGAGATGAGCCAGGACGAGTTGGATCACGTGTTGGCCCGGGTTACCCCGAGCGAACCCACACGCTCCGACAGCCGAGCGCTACCCAAGGGCATCGACCGCTTAACGCTGCGCCGGGTGGTGGATGCGCTGGCTGCCGCGCCCGACTCGCTCACCGCGATGCAGGTGGCTCGCACCATGGGCGCCAGCCGCTCAACCGCGCGGCGCTATTTGGAGTTTTTAGTCGCTGAACAGGCGGTGAGCGCCGGGCTAGGGTATGGCGATGTGGGCCGCCCCGAACGGCGCTATCGGCTGCTAGGCGCCGCTAAGGGGTGGCTAGAAACGTTATAAGCATGTCTGCGTGAACAAAATGAACAAAACGCACAAAAAGAACAATTTGTCGTTTATGGTCATAAGCTTGCCGCTAGGGGGGGCGCTCTTCTAACGTTCGCTGCGTAACCACACACAGTTAATAGCCGAGTGCCCGGCGCCGTTTATTAACTCTGCGTATGAAGAAGCTTGGTTAACAATAAGCCAACGTTAATAACAACACTGTTTAAATAACAATGTGGAGAACGCCAATGACGACGCTACCCCTAAAGCGCATCGCCGTGCTGGCCCTGCCGATGGCGGCCCTGGCCATGACGACATCTGCCCAAGCGCAGGAGTGGACGCCGAGCAAGTCCATCGAATTCATCGCCCCCGCCAACCCCGGCGGCGGTTGGGATACGCTGGTACGCACCATGTCCCGCGTGATTCAGCAGGAGTCTCTGGCAGACGAAAGCTTCGCGGCCATCAACGTACCTGGCGGCGGCGGTGCCGTGGCGTGGGCCCAGGTCGCCCGCGATAGCGGCAACCCCCACAAACTGTTTGCCACCAGCCCGCCGATGATTCTGGTGCCGCTGGCAGGCGCTTCCCGCTACGACCACACTGACTTCACGCCGATTGCGCGTATCAACACCGACTACTCGATTATTCTGGTCGCGGCGGATTCCGAATACCAAACCCTGGAAGACCTGTTCGAAGCGCTCAAAGCCAATCCCGGCCTGAGTGTGGGCGGCGGCAGTGCGCCAGGCTCCATGGACCACATCTCGATGGCGGGCTTGGCGTCGGCGGCGGGAATGGAGCCCTCGGCAGTGAACTATATCCCGTTCTCTGGCGGCGGCGATGCCATGACCAACCTGATGGGCGGCCACATTGAAGCGGTGATCGGTGGTGCTGGTGAAGCCGTGGGCCAGCTTGGCGAAGGCAGCCAGCTGCGCGCGCTGGGCGTCTCTTCTGAAGAGCGTCTGGGCGGCGGTTTGGCCGAAGTGCCCACCTACCAAGAGCAGGGCTACGACTACACCTTCGATATCTGGCGTGGCGTGATGGGCGCGCCGGAAATGCCGGAAGAAGCGGTGGAGTACTACGAAACGCTATTCGCTGAAATGCTCGAAACCGACGCATGGCGCGAAGCCAGCGACCAGCTGGGCTGGATCGATGCCTACCAGGATAGCGAAACGTTTGGTGCCTTCCTGGACGATCAGCAAGCGCAGTTCAGCAGCGTGCTGACCGATCTGGGCCTGCTGCGCCAGTAAGCGCCAGCGCCCGTTAGAGATTCCCCGGCGGCGCCACGCCGCTGGGATCTTCTGTCTGTTACCGCGAGGGCCAGCGCATCCGCGTTGGCTCCTTCGGAGAAATCCCAATGACCCGATTGAATACTAACCAGTGGCTAGCGCTTGTACTGGCGCTGGTGGCGGCTGCTTATTTAGCCATGGCTTGGCAAATCCCGACGTTCCCCTTACCGCGTCCGGTGGATTCCGACCTGTTCCCCAAAGTATTGGGCGTGTCTCTGCTGCTGCTGGCGGCGCTGCTGTTTTTTGAAAAGCCGAGCGCTATTGCCGGGGCCGATGAGATCGACCATGAGGCCACCAACGGCCCGCTGCTGTTCACCCCCTGGGCGCGTGTCATTGTGACCTCGTTAGCCATCGCCGCCTATGCGTTTTTGCTGGTGTCGCTGGGCTTTGTCTTGGCTTCCACGCTCTTAAGCGTTGGTTTAACCGCCTACTACGGCTATCGCCGCCACGGCGTCAACCTGGCGGCATCGCTGGGTGTGGTGCTGGCCCTTTACCTGACTATGACACGGGTAATGGATGTTTACCTACCCACCGGCGTACTGCCGTTCTAAGCAGGGCGTGCTGACGCACGCTTAGCGGGTTTTAACGCGAGACACTCCCATGGATGCCTTAAACAATCTGATGTATGGCTTTGGCATCGCGCTTGAGCCAATCAATATCGCTTACGTTTTCGCCGGTGTGTTTGCCGGTACCATTATCGGTATGCTGCCAGGCCTAGGGCCGATCAGCGCGCTGGCGCTGATGATTCCGATTACCTTTGCCATGGAGCCCTCCTCCGGTTTGATTCTGATGGCAGGGGTCTATTACGGCGCTATTTTCGGCGGCTCGACCTCATCCATTCTGCTCAACGCCCCCGGCGTGGCGGGCACGGTGGCAACCTCCTTTGACGGCTACCCGATGGCCAAGCAGGGCATGGCGGGTAAGGCACTGGCCATTGCGGCGTATGCCTCGTTTATCGGCGGTACGGTATCGGTGATCTTTTTGATGCTGGTGGCACCGCTGCTCTCCAAAGTGGCGGTAAGCTTTGGCCCTGCTGAGTACTTTGCACTGATGGTGCTGGGCTTAACGGCGGTGGTGTCACTGTCGGATAAATCCTTGGTAAAAGGCCTGATTGCGGCGGTAGTGGGTGTGATGATCTCGATTGTGGGGATCGACACGCAAACCGGTACCGAGCGCTTTACCTTCAACTCGATTCAACTGCTCGACGGTATCGACTTTCTGGTAGTGGCGCTGGGTATCTTCGCCCTGGCGGAAGTGTTCTACATGCTGCTGCGTGGGGGCGGTGGCAAGGAAGCTCCGCGCAATGCCATCGGCTCGCTCAAGCTGAGCGGTAGTGAAGTGAAGAAAATTGCTGGCCCGATTGGCCGCAGCTCCGTACTGGGCTTCTTTACCGGCGTATTGCCGGGGGCGGGCGCCACCATTGGCTCTTTCCTGGGCTATAGCATGGAGAAGCGCCTAGCGAAAGATGGCGACACCTTTGGCCAAGGCAACATCAAAGGCGTGGCCGCGCCGGAAGCGGCCAACAATGCTGCGTGTACCGGCTCTTTCGTGCCGCTTTTAACCCTGGGTGTACCGGGTTCCGGCACTACGGCGGTACTGCTGGGCGCGCTGCTGGTAATGGGCGTCACCCCTGGCCCGATGATGCTGGAGCAACGTCCGGACGTGTTCTGGGGCGTGATTGCCAGCATGTATATCGGCAACATCTTCCTGCTGGTGCTCAACCTGCCGCTGATCCCGCTGATCGCTAAAATCCTCGACCTGCCGCGCCCGCTGCTGCTGTCGATGATTCTGATCTTCTGCATGATCGGCGTTTACGGCATGAGCTTTAGCGTCTTCGACCTGCTGCTGCTGTTGGGCTTTGGCCTGTTGGGCTTGGGCATGCGCCTGTTTGGCTTCCCCACTGCGCCGCTGATCCTTGCGCTGATCCTGGGTAACATTATGGAAGAGTCCATGCGCCGGGCGCTGCAGATCTCTGGTGGCGACTGGACCACCTTTATCGATAAGCCGATTTCGCTCTCTCTGTTGGTGATTGCGATGCTGTCGCTGGGCCTGCCGTTGCTCAAGAAGCGTCGTAATAAAGCGGCCACTGCCGCTAACTAACGCTCAGTGCGGTACCCCCAAAGCGCCCTAGCGTCTGCTAGGGCGCTTTTTTTATGGTGCATCCCCGCCGGTGGTGCAAAGCGCCGTGTTGGTGCATGAATATCGTGCATGCGCGCCGCCGCGTTGCGCCATCTTGGTGCTAAGCCGCCTGAGTTGTGTTTTTTGTACACGGCTAAGTGATTGATTGTATTTTTAATAGTGGCCTTTGTTCCACATTGGCGCACCCCTTGCAGTGTGTATAGCGACGTGTGAATACGAGTTGTAACTCGCGACCCACGAGTGGACGCACCAAGTGCCCCGTCGCCTCAATAACGACAACGCTTGGTCGCGGTACCCCAAACACGAGCCCCAACCATAAGGGGCGCAAGGAGGTTCAAGTGACCACACTGCAGCGCAAGACACACCCTCGTACCCTTGGCCGTTTCGCCACGGCCCTGATCACCGCCGCTGTGATGGGCGCCAGCGCGCAAGCGGTTGCCCAAGACGACGCCCCCATCAAAGTCGGTATTCTGCACTCGCTCTCCGGCACCATGGCCATCAGTGAATCGACCCTGAAAGACACCGTGGAAATGCTCATCGAGCAGCAGAACGAAGCCGGAGGCCTGCTTGGCCGTCAGCTAGAAGCCGTGGTGGTTGACCCCGCGTCTAACTGGCCGCTGTTTGCCGAGCGCGCCCGCGAGCTGCTGGCCCAGGAAGAAGTGGATGTGATCTTCGGCAACTGGACCTCCGTCTCCCGTAAAGCGGTGCTGCCGGTGGTGGAAGAGCTGAATGGCCTGCTTTTCTACCCGGTGCAGTACGAAGGCGAAGAGTCGTCTGAAAACGTCTTCTACACCGGTGCCGCCCCCAACCAGCAGGCCATTCCTGCCGTTGAGTATTTGATCAACGAAGTCGGTATCGAACGCTTCGCGCTGATCGGCACCGACTACGTCTACCCGCGCACCACCAACCGCATCTTGGAAGCGTTCCTGAAAGATGAGCACGGTGTGGCCGAAGAAGACATCATGGTCAACTACACGCCGTTTGGTCACTCGGACTGGCAGAACATCGTCTCCGAAATCCGCCGCTTTGGCGAAGAGGGCAAGCCCACGGCGGTGGTCTCCACCATCAATGGCGATGCCAACGTGCCGTTCTACCGCGAGCTGGCCAACCAGGGGATCGATGCCGCCGACATTCCGGTGATTGCCTTCTCGGTGGGTGAGCAGGAGCTTTCCGGTATCGACACCGCGCCGCTAGTGGGCCACCTGGCCGCCTGGAACTACTTCATGAGCGTGGACACCGACGCCAACTACGACTTTATCGACGCCTGGATCGAGCACACCGGTGACGAGATGGCGGTGACCAACGACCCCATGGAAGCGCACTACATCGGCTTCAACATGTGGGCCGAAGCGGTGCGTAAAGCGGGTACCACCGACGTGGATACGGTGAAAGACGCGATTATCGGCGTGACCGTGCCGAACCTCTCCGGCGGTTACGCGGCGATGATGCCTAACCACCACATCACCAAGCCGGTGTTGATCGGTGAAGTTCAGGATAACGGTCAGTTCGATATCGTCTGGCAAACGCCCTCTACCGTGGCCGGTGATGCGTGGTCGGATTACCTGCCGGGCTCCCGTGACCTGATCTCTGATTGGCGCAAGCCCATGGAGTGCGGCAACTTTAACGTTGTGAACGGTTCCTGTGGGGGCAGCACCGCAGCAGAAGAAGCCGAAGCAGCGCTCGCCGAGTAACTTTCGTCCCCTACTGTGCCAGCGCAATGGCGCAGTAGGGGAGCACGCTACCTCTCCCATTTGATCACCAAAGGAAGAACCCCATGAGGCGTTTCCTTTCCTTGGGGCTACTGTGCCTGATGCTACTCGGCACCGCCGTGTCGGCGCAGGCACAAAGCAGCTCCTCGACTCCCGATGACCAAGCCGCACTCGCGCTGTTGACCGCGCTGGATGTGGACTCCTACCGCGATAAAGGCGAAGCCATTACCGCTATTCTACAAAGCGATGACGAGCGCGCCCGCGACTGGCTGCAGGCGCTGCTGGATGGCCGCCTTCAGCGCACCGACGATGGTCGCTTCGTGCTGGTGCTTGAGAACCGTGGCCGTGACTGGCCAGTGGCGGATGCGCTGACCAACGAGCCGCTGGGTGAAATGTCCCGCCGCGACCTGGACCGTATCGGCATCAACAATGCGCTGCGTAACCAGCTACGTAGCGCCATCGCCGTGGTGGACCTCTACTCGCCCAATGTGGAACGCCGCCGTACCTCCGCCGAGCGCCTGTTGGGCGAAGTGGACGAGACGCTGGCCGAGCCTCTGGAAGCGCTGATTGCCGAAGAAGAGGATAGCCAGGTGCAGCGCCGGTTAGCACAGGCACTGGCCATTTATCAAACCGAAGCGGGCCAGATGGAAGGTGTGGAAGCGCTGCATGGCAGCCTGCATCCGCGTGCCCGTGTGGCCCTCAATCGCGCGGCCAATGGCGATGACCCAGTGGTCGCCGACGCGGCCAGAGAGGCGCTCCTCAGTATCGAGCAAAACCTCAAGCTCAATCGTGGCCTCGAAACGCTCTACTTTGGCCTGAGCTTGGGCTCGGTCCTGGTGCTGGCAGCGATTGGCTTAGCGATTACCTTTGGCGTGATGGGCGTGATCAACATGGCCCACGGCGAGCTAATGATGTTAGGCGCCTACACCACCTGGATGATGCAGCAACTGCTGCCGGGCCAGCCCGGGTTGGCGCTGATTCTATCGATACCGGCGGGCTTTATGGTGGCTGCCCTGGTGGGCATTGCCATCGAACGGGGCGTGATCCAGTTCCTCAAGGGCCGCCCGCTGGAAACCCTGCTGGCAACCTTCGGTATCAGCCTGATTCTGCAGCAGCTGGTGCGCACGGTGATCTCTCCACTCAACCGCACCGTGGTGACGCCGGAGTGGATGAGCGGCTCGCTGGTCATCAACGACGCGCTGTCACTCACGCTCAACCGGATGTTCGTGCTGGGCTTTGCGCTGGTGGTGTTCGCTGCGCTGATGCTGATTATGCGCCGTACCCGCTTAGGGCTTGAAGTGCGTGCCGTTACCCAGAACCGCGCTATGGCGCGCTCTATGGGTATTCGCGCCACCCGCGTGGATATCATGACCTTTGCGCTGGGTTCCGGCGTGGCGGGCTTGGCGGGCGTGGCGCTCTCCCAGCTCACCAACGTAGGCCCCAATCTCGGCCAGAACTACATCATCGACTCGTTCATGGTGGTGGTGTTCGGCGGCGTGGGTAACCTGTGGGGCACGCTGGTGGCAGGGCTCTCGCTGGGGGTAATCAACCAGGTGCTGGAACCTTGGGCGGGCGCGGTGCTGGCCAAGATTATCGTGCTGGTCTTCATCATTCTGTTTATTCAAAAACGCCCGCGTGGACTCTTCCCGCAGAAGGGCCGGGCTGCGGAGGGCTAACCCATGATGACGCAAGCAACATCCAGCCAGTTTTGGCTCACCCGCCCGTTCGGTGAGCGGGCCACTCAGACCTTCCTCGGCGTGCTGTTTGCCGCGCTGCTGCTGGTCACCGTGCTGCATTTGGCGGTGCCCCAGGGGCATCCGCTGCATGTGAACGCTTACACCGTTAACCTGTTCGGCAAGTACCTAAGCTACGCGCTGCTCGCGGTGGCGGTAGATTTAGTATGGGGCTACCTGGGCATCTTGAGCCTGGGCCACGGGGCGTTTTTCGCCATTGGCGGCTACGCCATGGGCATGTACCTGATGCGCCAAATCGGTGACCGTGGCACCTACGGTCACCCGGTCCTGCCGGACTTTATGGTGTTCCTCAACTGGGACAGCCTGCCCTGGTACTGGCACGGCTTCGATATGGCCTGGTTTGCCTTTGCCATGGTGCTACTGGCACCGGGGCTGCTGGCGCTGGTGTTCGGCTTTTTGGCCTTCCGCTCGCGGGTAACGGGGGTGTATCTGTCGATTATTACCCAGGCGCTCACGTTTGCCTTGATGCTAGCCTTCTTCCGCAACGAGATGGGTTTTGGCGGCAATAACGGCCTGACCGACTTCCGCGAGCTGCTGGGCTTTAACCTGCGTAGCGATGCCACGCGCTTGGGGCTGTTTATCGCCACCGGCGTGGCGCTGGCGCTGGGCTATATCCTCTGCCGGGCAATCGTGACCAGCAAACTGGGCCGGGTATGTGTGGCCACGCGGGACGCCGAGGCGCGCACGCGCTTTATTGGCTACCGGGTCGAGCGCTTCCAGCTGTTTGTGTTTGTGGTCTCGGCCATGCTGGCGGGCCTTGCCGGGGCGCTTTATGTGCCGCAAGTAGGAATTATCAACCCCAGCGAGTTCTCGCCGCTGTTCTCGATTGAAATTGTATTGTGGGTGGCGCTGGGTGGCCGGGCCACGCTGTACGGCGCGGTGATCGGCGCGATTTTGGTCAACTACGCCAAAACCATCTTCACCGGCATTATGCCCGACGCCTGGTTGTTCGCTCTGGGCGCGCTATTCGTGCTGGTCACGGTGCTGCTGCCCAAAGGTGTAGCGGGGCTGTTAGGCCACCTAAAACGCCGCAAAGAGGATGATCACCCACCCAAGGAGGCCGCTGCATGAGCCTATTACAATCGCTAAAAGCGCGGGATCGGGTGTTTGATTTTATGGCCACCGAGGCCTCGCCGGTCGACGTGCGCCACGGCCCGATTCTGTATATGGAAGATGTCACCGTCAGCTTTGATGGCTTCAAGGCGATCAATAACCTGAACCTGACCATCGACGACGGCGAGCTGCGCTGCATTATCGGCCCCAACGGGGCCGGTAAAACCACCATGATGGATATCATTACCGGCAAAACCCGCCCCACCGAAGGCAGCGTGTGGTTCGGCAGCCGCCATAACCTGCTGCAGATGAACGAGCCGGAAATCGCTAGCCTCGGCATTGGCCGCAAGTTCCAGAAGCCCACGGTGTTCGAAGCGCTCAGCGTATTCGAGAACCTGGAGCTTGCCATGGCCACCGACAAGCGCATCTTTCCCACGCTGACCGCCCGCATGACCAGCGAGATCAGCGACCGCATCGACGACGTGCTGGATACCATCGGCCTGACTGCGCTGCGCTTTCAGCCCGCCGGTATTCTCTCCCACGGCCAAAAACAGTGGCTGGAGATTGGCATGCTGCTGATGCAGCGCCCGCGCCTGCTGCTGGTGGATGAGCCGGTGGCCGGGATGACCGAGCAGGAGATGGAGCGCACCGCCGAGCTGCTCACCGGTTTGGCGGGCAAGCAGTCGGTGGTGGTGGTGGAGCACGACATGGGCTTTGTGCGCTCGATTGCGCGCAAAGTAACCGTGCTGCACCAGGGCAGCGTGCTGGCCGAAGGCAGCATGGATCAGGTCTCCAACGACCCCAAAGTGGTCGAGGTGTATCTAGGGTCGGATGAAGAGGAGAGCGCCTGATGCTGGCGATTGAAAAACTCAACCAGTTCTACGGCGAAAGCCATACGCTGTGGGACTTAGACCTAGACGTGCCCGCCGGGCAGTGCACCTGTGTGATGGGTCGCAACGGGGTGGGTAAAACCACCCTGATGAAAGCCATCATGGGGGAAGTGGCGGTGAAGAGCGGCCAGCTGCGCTACCAGGGCAATGATGGCGAGATCGAACTCACCAAAAAAGCCGTGGAAGCGCGCTCGCGACTGGGCATCGGTTTTGTGCCCCAGGGGCGGCAGATCTTCCCGCTGCTCACGGTGGAGGAGAACCTGCGCACCGGGCTTGCCGCCCGGGGCGACGGGCTGAAAAAAATCCCCGAGCGCATCTACGAGCTGTTTCCGGTGCTCAAGGAGATGAAACACCGCCGTGGCGGCGATTTGTCCGGTGGGCAACAGCAGCAGCTCGCCATTGGCCGCGCGCTGGTGATCGAACCGAAACTGCTGATTCTCGATGAGCCAGGAGAGGGCATTCAGCCCAATATCGTCGCCCAGATTGGTCAGGTGATTCGCCAACTGATCAAAGAAGACGGCCTGACGGTGCTGCTGGTCGAGCAGAAGCTACCCTTCGCCCGCAAATACGCCGACCGCTTCGTGATCATGGACCGCGGCCGCCCAGTGGCCAAAGGCGAGATCAGCGAACTCTCCAACGAGCTGATTAAGCAGCATTTGACGGTTTGAGTTATCCACAACCACTTTAACCTTTCTTTTCCTGTTGACAGAGCACACTCTAATAGCCCTCTCGTTTCATGTAGAAAAGAGGGGGCTTTTTGCTTAAAACCCTGCGCTGAGTAGGTTTTGGCGCTGCGTTTTATGTGTAATATGGCGGGTTTCAACAATAACCATCGGGTGGGATATGCGTTATAAAGACAAACATCAGCTCGCTGCCGAGTGGCAGTCACTCCTGGAGCGCACGCCTTTGGCGCTACGCCAAGCGGTGGAGACACTGGTGGAATCCCGCCGCGATATCTTTGCCGATCATTTCTATCAAGTGATGCTGGAAGACCCCCACGCGTCGCTGTTTCTCTCCAATGAGCAGGTGAAAAACCGGCTTCACCCCTCCATGCAGCGCTGGCTCAGCGCTATGTTTGCCGTCGAGCACGCCGATTTCGAATCCCTGGTCGAGCAGCAGGAAAAAGTCGGCCAGGTGCATGCGCGTATCGATATCCCGGTGAACTTGGTACTTAATGGCGCACGGCAGCTAAAGCAGGCGCTTTATGAGCACATTAACAGCACCTTTAGCGCTGAACTCTCTTCCGGTGATGCAGCGGTTTACGTGTCTGATCATATTGATATGGCCATGGAAATAATGAGCCATGCCTATTCAGTGGCGAATAATCGTAATACCCGTATGGAAGAAGCCTATAAGCTGTTCTCTTTAACCCAGAGCATCGGCGATGAGCGCGAGCGACAGCGCTCCGCACTGCTCGATTGGGAGAACGCACTGATGTTTGCCGTGGCTGCGCAGCAGGCAACGACGGCTTTACCCCGATTAGCCAGCTCCGAGTTTGGGCTTTGGTATCACCATAAAGCGTGCCACGCCTTTGAGGGCGCGCCGGAAATCACCACCATTTCCCGGCATATTCGACTTGTGGATGAGCAGTGGCTCGCTCAGCTAGGCGACCCAGACAGCCAGCTTCGTTTGGCCGCGTTGAGTAATATTCGTGATGCGGCGCGCACAATTTTGATGCTGCTAGACGATATTCTGGATCGCGCCTCGGGGCTCGAAGCAGGCCGCGATAGCCTGACGCGTTTGCTCAATCGCAAGTTCCTCTCGGTGGTGCTGAACCGTGAAATAGAGATCGCGCGCCACTCGGAAAAGTGTTTTGCGCTGCTCATGGTGGATATTGATCACTTCAAATCAATTAATGATACCCATGGTCATGATGCTGGCGATAACGTACTGCAGCAAGTGGCCAGTATTCTCGACCGCTCGACCCGGGGCGGTGACTATGTGTTCCGCATGGGCGGTGAAGAGTTTTTGATTGTACTGGTGGATACGGATCAAGACGGCAGTCGACTGTTTGCCGAACGGCTGCGCCACGCGGTGGCCAAAGAGCCGATGTTAGCCGCTGCCGATACGCTATTGAACGTCACGGTGAGCGTCGGGGTTACGCTTCATGATGGCCACCCAGACTACCAACGCTCGATGCAGCGCGCCGACCAAGCGCTGTACCAAGCGAAGCGCAGCGGGCGTAATCGGGTGGTGGTTGCCGCTGCCACTGAGTAATATCGCGGTAAGCGCTAGGTTTTGGCGATGTGACCCACGGAGAACACTATGTTAATGCGCCGTTTTATGCTGTTAACCGCACTGCTGTTCATGAGCACGCCGCTGATGGCGGCTCATCATGGCAGCGACCACTCTAATGCCATGGAGGGCCACTCCTCTATTGAAGTGGCGCAACCCTGGACCCGTACAACGCCGCCGGGGGCCGGGGCGGGCGGTGGCTTTGTCACTCTCACCAATCACGGCGCTGGCGATGACATGCTGCTGGGGGCGACCAGCCCGATCACCGAGCGTGTCGAGATTCATATTATGGAGATGGACGGCGATGTGATGCGCATGGCACCCCTGCCCGGTGGCATTGAGCTACCGGCGGGCGAGAGCGTGACGCTAGCGCCGGGCGGTTTACACTTAATGTTGATGGAACTGGGTTCTCCCATCGTTGAGGGTGAACCTGTCCCTGTGACGCTTGAATTCCAGCACGCCGAGCCGATGGAGATCGAGCTTCAGGTGCTGCCAGTAGGTGCTTCTCCGGAAGGGAGCCACCATGAAGGTGCCCATGATCATGGGCACGCGGCGCACTAAGTCGGCCCACCGCCCTGTTAGCCTTGGCGAGCGGGGCGACGTTCCTGAAGTGGCCGCACGATCAGCCAGTCGATGATCAGCATCACGATCAAAGACGCCCCAACGAGCGGAAACAGCACGCCGCCAATCACGAGAAGGGCGATTAACCCACGAAACACGCGTTTATCGGTGGGCAAGGGCGGCACGCCCATGGCACCTGATGGGCGACGCTTCCACCACATCACGCCTGCGGCCACGCACATCACGATGATGGCGATGCATACCGCCAGCAGGAAAAGCTGATTGATAAGCCCAAACTCCTGCCCCAAGTGAACGTTAATCCCAAACTCCAGCCAGCGGCCTAGCGGGCCATAGTCGGCGTAGCTCATATCGAGCAGCGGCTCACCACGCCGCCCCTGCCGTTGCGCGGCCACCAGAGATAAATGCCGGTGGCGACTAACAAAATCGACCAGCCCGCGGCAATCTCAATCAGCTTGCGCGGGGTTTGCCCGAAGAACTTGAAGCTATGCAGGTAGCGAACGGTCCACATCACCGTTCCCCGGTCATCCAGCGAACCAAGCACCTCAGCCGTATAGGGATTGACGTACACCGCCAGCCGTTCGCCGGTTAGGTGCAATGTGATGGCTATATGCACATATTTGGTGCATTTTTGGTGCATTGGAGGGCTGGGCAAGAGGGTTGAGGCTCAAAAAAAGGTCTTTATGACGGTAAAAAAGCGCCTTTCACCATTTTGGCGCATTCTTTGCATTTATAAGGCAATGATGAATCCACCAGAAAGCGATAGCGCCCCATGATGTTGAGCGAACTTGCCTCACCCGCTGCTGGTTCCGGCCACCGCTTTGACGCCGAGCGCCGCTGGGCCGCCTCGTTGGCCCTGCGTTTTGCCAACCGCAATGGCGTGACCCGGTTAGTGCAAGCGCGCCACCAAGGGCCGCTACGGGTACAGCGCCCCTTCTACCCGGAAGGCAGCCAGGAAGCGTGCCACATTTACGTGCTGCACCCGCCCGGCGGGCTCGTGAGCGGTGATGCGCTGACCATCCGCGCCCATGTAGAGCGCGGTGCCCATGCGCTGCTCACCACGCCCGCTGCCAATAAGCTCTACAAAGCCGACAGCCAAGGCGTGGCCTGGACGCAGCACACCGAGCTGACGGTAGAAGAGGGCGGCACCTTAGAGTGGCTACCCCAGGAAACCATCGCGTTTAACGGCTCAAAGGGTACTCAGCGCACCCATATTGCGCTGCAGGGTAATGCCCGCTGCCTAGGCTGGGAAGTGATGGCGCTCGGACGCCCGGCCAGCGATCTGCCCTATGTCACGGGGCGCATCGAACAGCACTTTCGCTTAACCCTGGATGGCAAGCCGCTGTGGCTTGAACGCCAGCCGCTGGACCCCGCACACCCACGCTTTGCGGGCCGCTGGGGGCAGGGCGGCGCCACGGTGCAGGCCACGCTCTGGGCGGTGGGTATTGACGATGCCGCTGTGGCTATTGAAGCACTGCGCGAAGCGCTGCCGGATAACCCCCGCTGGGCGGTAACCGTGCGCCACGGCGTACTGCTGATGCGCTATCTAGGCACATCCCGTAACGAAGCCTGGGCGCTGTGTGAACAGGCCTGGCACCTGCTACGGCCGCGCTGGATCGGGCGCGAAGCGCATACGCCGCGCATTTGGCTAACTTAATTGGCAACACGCTGATAACGCTGGAGACACTCCATGGAACTGACCCCACGAGACAAAGACAAGCTGATGCTGTTTACCGCCGCCCAGCTTGCCGAGCGCCGCAAAGCGCGTGGTTTAAAACTGAACTACCCCGAAGCGGTAGCGCTGATCAGCTTTGAGATTATGGAAGGCGCGCGAGATGGTCGCAGCGTGGCGGATTTAATGAGCTACGGCCGCGAGATCCTCACCCGTGACGATGTCATGGAAGGCGTGGCCGAGATGGTCGATGAAGTGCAGGTAGAAGCCACCTTCCCCGATGGCACCAAGCTGGTCACCGTCCACACCCCTATCAACTAACCGTCCACCGCTAGGAGAGTGCCATGATTCCCGGTGAGTATCAGTTGCACGAAGCGGATATCGAGCTGTGTGCGGGCCGCGAACGCATCACCGTAGAGGTGGCCAATACCGGCGACCGCCCCATTCAGCTTGGCTCCCACTACCACTTTGCTGAAGCCAACCCCGCGCTGGTGTTTGACCGCGATAAAACCCGTGGCTATCGGCTGGACGTCGCCGCAGGCACCGCCATTCGCTTCGAGCCTGGCCAAACCCGCGAAGTCACGCTGATTCCGTTCGTCGGCAAGCGGGAAATCTACGGCTTCCGTGGCGATGTGATGGGGCCGCTGGATCGTCCTCTAAAAAACTAATGGCGTAAGGCGATTAGGCATCGGCAGGCCATCGCTCATGGGACTGTCTGCGGCATGGATGCCGCAGCCAAGCGTACAAGGACGTATTCACAGCGTGTCCCATGAGTGATGGCCTCTCCAGTGCCAAGCTTCATCTTCTAGGAGAGGCAACACATGAAATCGGTAAACAAAATCAGTCGGCGCGCCTACGCCGATATGTACGGCCCCACCGTAGGCGACCGCGTGCGCTTGGGCGACACCGAGCTATGGATTCAAGTCGAAAAAGACGCCACCCACTACGGTGAAGAAGTGAAGTTCGGCGGCGGCAAAGTTATCCGCGATGGCATGGGCCAAAGCCAGCGCCAAGATGCCACGGTGATGGACACCGTGATCACCAACGCACTGATTTTAGACTGGTGGGGCATCGTCAAAGCCGATGTAGGTCTGCAAAACGGCCGCATCGCCGCCATTGGTAAAGCAGGCAACCCCGATACCCAGCCGGATGTGGAGATCGTTATTGGCCCCGGCACCGAAGTGATTGCTGGCGAAGGCAAAATCCTCACCGCAGGCGGCATCGACGCCCACATCCACTTTATCTGCCCCCAGCAGGTGGAAGAAGCGCTGATGAGCGGTGTTACCACCATGCTGGGCGGCGGCACCGGCCCTGCTACCGGCTCCAACGCCACCACCTGCACCCCCGGCGAGTGGCACATTGGCAAAATGCTTCAAGCGGTGGACGACCTGCCCATGAACATCGGCCTGCTCGGCAAAGGCAACGCCAGCCTGCCAGAAGGGCTCGAAGCGCAGCTGGAAGCGGGCGCGATGGGTCTCAAGCTGCATGAAGACTGGGGCACCACCCCCGCCTCCATCGATACCTGCCTGAGCGTGGCGGAAAAGTACGATGTGCAGATCGCCATTCACACCGATACGCTCAACGAATCCGGCTTCGTGGAAGACACCCTGGCGGCGTTTAAAGAGCGCGGCATTCACACCTACCACACCGAAGGCGCAGGCGGCGGCCACGCCCCGGATATCCTCACCGCCTGTTCCAAAGAGTACGTGCTGCCGTCCTCCACCAACCCCACGCGGCCCTACACGGTGAACACCATCGACGAGCATCTCGACATGCTCATGGTCTGCCACCACCTGGACCCCAATATCCCCGAAGATGTTGCCTTTGCGGATTCGCGCATTCGCCGCGAAACCATCGCCGCCGAGGATATCCTCCACGACCTAGGCGTGATCTCGATGATCGCCTCCGACTCCCAGGCCATGGGCCGCGTGGGCGAAGTGGTCTGCCGCACCTGGCAAACGGCCCATAAAATGAAGGTGCAGCGCGGCCTGTTGCCGGAAGATGAAGCGCTGGGGGCCGACAACCTGCGCGCCAAGCGCTATATCGCCAAATACACCATTAACCCCGCCATTACCCACGGCATCGCCCATGAAGTAGGCTCCATTGAAGTGGGCAAACTGGCCGATTTGGTGCTGTGGAAGCCCGCCTTCTTCGGCGTCAAACCGGCGCTGATTTTGAAAGGCGGCATGATTGCCGGAGCGCCCATGGGCGACCCCAACGCCTCGATTCCCACGCCGCAGCCGGTGCACTACCGCCCCATGTTCGGCACCTTTGGCCGGGCGGCCAGCCAGGTAAGGCTCAACTTCGTCAGCCAGGCCGCCATCGATGCGGGCATCAAGGAGCGGCTGGGCCTGCAAAGTACGCTGTCGGCCTGCAAGAACGTGCGCGGCGTGCGCAAAAAGGACATGAAACTCAACGACGCCTGCCCAGAGCTCACCGTCGACCCGCAAACCTACGAAGTGCGCTGCGACGGCGAACTGCTCACCTGCGAACCCGCGACCGAGCTACCGCTGGCGCAGCGGTATCACTTGTTTTGATTGAGTTGTTGCCCGGGGCGCCGGGGGTAGGCCTACGAGAGGGCGCTGTAAATACCTCCCTGTACGCTACTTTTGCCATCCATGGCAAAAGACCCTCTCTACGGCCTACCCCCGGCTCAGCCTTAATGGATCGAGAAAGGATGAGAGCATGCTGAAATTAATTGAGCGCATAGGGCCGATAGACGCAAGCACCGCCAGCGACACGCTGACACTGCCCTTCGAGCTACGTATTCGCGGCCGCTTGAAAGCCGAGAGCGACAGCGGCCAGCCGCTGGGACTGTTTCTGGATCGCGGCCCCGTGCTGCGCGATGGCGAAGGCCTGAAAGCCGAAAATGGCGAGATCGTGCGCATTTGCGCCGCCATTGAGCCCGTGGTGACCGCGCGAGTGAGTACTGGCTTACCGCTGGCACGGCTGGCCTACCACCTTGGCAACCGCCATGTGCAGCTCGCGCTGGGCGAAGATGAGCAAGGCGGATGGGTGCGTTTCCCGCCCGACCACGTCCTCGAAGAGCTAGCCGAGCTGCTGGGTGCCACGCTGGAACACCACAACGCCACCTTCGACCCCGAACCGGGCGCTTACAACCAAGTGGGCGGTGGGCATTCGCACAGCCATTCGCATAGTCATTCCCATGACCACGATCACGATCACGATCACGCGCATGAGCACCACCATGCCCACTGAACAGCCCTCAGACCTCGCCCTGCTAGGGCTGATGCAGCTCGTCAGCCCCGCACTGCCCATTGGGGCCTTCGCCTTTTCCCAAGGGCTAGAGAGCGCTTTTGAACTAGGCTGGGTGAGTGATGAGCCAAGCCTGTCTCAGTGGCTCTCCGGCGTGCTGGAAGATGGCATAAGCTGCTGTGAGCTGCCGCTGATCGAGCGGCTATATCGCGCTTTCGAGCAGCAGGATGGCACTGCGGTGTCAAAGTGGGACGACTGGCTGGCTGCCACCCGTGAAACCGCTGAACTGGCTGCTGAAGACAGCCGCCTGGGCGCCTCGCTGAAGCGGCTGCTGGGCAGCCTCGACCTATTACCCAAAAATGAAGGGCTGCCTAGTGAAGACTCACTTACGCCCTTGCTACCGGTCCAGGCAGGCTATGTGACCCTATTTGCCTGGGCGGCCTACCAGCGCGGCATCCCTGTGCGTCAAGCGCAGCTCGGCTTTGGCTGGGCGTGGCTGGAAAATCAACTCGCGGTGGCCTGTAAAGCGCTGCCGCTGGGGCACACCGCTGCTCAGCGCATTATCGAGCAGTTACGTGGCGAACTGGTGAATGCCGTCGAGAAGGCCCAGCGGCTAGACGATGACGAGCTTGGCCCTGCGCTGCCCGGCTTGGCGCTGGCCAGCGCCCTACACGAAACCCAATATTCCCGTTTGTTTAGAAGCTAACGAGCGTTGTTATTTAGGAGAAAACCATGACTCACTGTTTACGCGTTGGCGTGGGTGGCCCGGTCGGTTCAGGTAAAACCGCCCTGCTCAAGCAGCTCTGCACCGCGCTGCGAGACCACTATGACATTGCCGTTGTCACCAACGATATCTATACCCGCGAAGACGCCGATTTCCTGCTCAAGCACGATGCGCTGCCCGCCGACCGTATTCTCGGCGTAGAAACCGGCGGCTGCCCGCACACGGCGATTCGTGAAGATGCTTCGATGAACCTAGCGGCGATTGACGAGCTACACGCCCGTCATCCCAAGCTGGAACTGGTACTGGTCGAGTCTGGTGGCGATAACCTTTCCGCCACCTTTAGCCCCGAGCTTTCTGATCTGACGCTCTACGTGATCGACGTGTCGGCAGGCGACAAAATTCCCCGCAAAGGCGGCCCCGGCATCACCAAATCCGACCTGCTGATTATCAACAAAATCGACATTGCCGAGCAGGTTCACGCCTCACTGGAGGTGATGGAGCGCGACTCGAAAAAGATGCGCGGCGAGCGCCCGTTCGTGTTCACCAACCTCTACGATGGCGTGGGGCTTGAAGAGATCATCCGCTTCATTCTCGATAAAGGCATGCTGGACGAGCGTCGCCCAAGGGCCGCTGTAACACATTAAACGGAAGTGGGTATAGGTATAATTAGCAGATATAAAAAACTGCCCAGCTTTGATGGTATGAAAGGCTGGGCAGTTGCAGTTGTTTAGGTGAGATCCTGCCAAAACGGGCCATCCCTGGCCACCACATTTCTACAATGAACTGATAGGCTGTTGATATCCTTAACTCATGTTATGTAAAGGTGTTTTGTAGCTTGAATTTATTGTTCATAAAGCAAAAAATCATGAGAAGTGACTAAAGCTGACACACTTTTTGCCGATAACAAAGCACCGATTACAACGCATATCCCCCACTTGATGAGGATAGAACTCGAACATGATGGCTACTTCTGAGAAGAGAAGTCGTTGGGCCTTGGGTTTGCAGACCAAGGTGCTGATGCTGGTATTACTCCCCTTACTGTTGGTCACCGTTGTCTTGGTCTGCTTTGAAGCCTATAGCAATGCCAAGGACTCCCGCGAAGCGTTAGCGGAACAGCGTGAGTTGTTGATTGAAGAGCGCCGTGCCTCGGTGCGCAATATCGTGCAGATGGCAACAACGGCTATCGCCCCGATTTATGAAAACGCCGGTGCCAATGACCGTGAAGCGAAGGAGCGCGCTGCCGAAATGCTGCGCTCCATGCGCTTTGAAGGCGAAAACTATATTTTCGTATATGAGTACGATGGTACTAACATCGTATTGCCTCACTCTCCGGAGCGTGAAGGTCAAAACCTGAGAGACCTGCAAGCACCTGATGGCACCTATATCGTGCGGGATTTCATCCGAGTTGGCCAAGATGGCGGTGGTTTTTACGAATACCCGTGGGAATACCCCGGTACCAATGAGTCTGAGCCCAAGCACTCCTACATTGATCGTTTAGAAAAATGGGGCTGGATTGTAGGCGCTGGTGTGTATGTAACAGATGTTGATGAAGCAATGGCCGAGTTAGAGGCTGCTGCCGCTGCCGACCTACGAAATACGATTATATCCGCGACGCTGCTAGGCGCTGCACTATTTGCAGCTATTGCTCTGCTGGCCTTTGGCTTTGTGCGTCGTATTGTCGGTCCGATAAAGCGCACCGCTGATGCGATGGGGGATATTGCGCAAGGCCGTGGCGACCTGACCCGCCGTCTCTCGGTCGAGAGCAACGACGAAGTGGGCAACTTAGCCGTGCAGTTCAACGCCTTTGCCAGCCGCATGCAGGATACTCTGCGCGACGTACGCCGCAGCACGGTCAGCGTTTATCACTCTGCTGGCGAAATCTCGCGTAGCTCCGAGGAGCTGTCTACTCGCACCGAGCAGGCGGCGGCCAATCTTCAAGAGACATCGGCCTCCATGGAGGAGATTACCTCCACCGTGAACCACAGTGCTGACAATGCCCAACAGGCCAACAAGCTGGTGCAGTCCACTGCGGAAGTGGCCCACCAGGGTGAAGAGGCCATGGGGCAGGTAGAAAACACGATGCGCGATATCAACGACTCGGCTACGCGCATCAGTGAAATCATCACCATGATTGATGCGATTGCCTTCCAGACCAACATTCTGGCGCTAAACGCCTCGGTGGAAGCTGCCCGTGCGGGTGAGCATGGCCGTGGCTTTGCGGTGGTTGCTCAAGAAGTACGCACCCTGGCCAGCCGCTCCAGTAATGCCTCTAAAGAGATCCGCGCGCTGATCGATACCTCCGTTCAGCACACCCACACTGGCGCCGAGCTGGTGCGTAATGCCGGTGCCACCATGCGCGAGATCGTTGAGAGCGTATCAAAAGTTACCGATGTGATCGGTGAAATCAGCGCCGGCGCCAAAGAGCAGAGCAGTGGTATTGGCCAGATCAACACCGCCGTAGCCGAAATGGATACCATGACCCAGCAGAACGCGGCCATGGTGCAAGAGTCCACCACGGCCGCTGCGGATATGCGCCGCCACGCTGAGCACCTTAATGAGCTAGTCAACTCCTTCGTATTAGGGGAAGACGACTCACAAAGCCAGACAACACCCCAGTTGAAAGGCCAGCCACGCCAAGCGCTGCCTGCCAGCCGGTCCGGGGCCAGCCAAGAGCTCAAACGCCCGGCACTCTCCTCTAAGCCTGCACCCACTAAAGCGGGTGGAGACGACTGGGAAGAGTTTTAAGCGTTACGTTTGCGAAGGTGGTTGATGACGCCCCCCTGGGTAATCAGTTCTCGCTGGCGGGGGCTGAGCCCATGATGCAGCGTCATCTCACCTTTACCGGGGATATGCGCCGTTAGCGTCGCTCCACTTTCCAACTGCGCGTAGACATCCTCGATCACTAAGCGGTCACCTTGCGCTAGCTGGGCGACATCCTCCTCGCGGGTAAAGGTTAGCGGCAGCGCACCAAAGCAGATCAAATTTTGCCAGTGAATACGCGCAAAACTCTTCGCCACCACCACCTGTAGCCCTAAGTAACGCGGCACCAGCGCGGCATTTTCTCGGCTGGAGCCTTGCCCATAGTTGGCACCCCCAATAATCACGTGCCCGCCCTGAGTACGGGTGCTTTCTGCGCGCTCGGCATAATCTGGGTCGACCGCTTCAAACGTGAACGGTGCCGAAGCATACACGCTGCTCCAATACGGCAGCACCCGCTGCCCGGCAGGCATAATGTCATCGGTGGAGATGTTGTCGCCCGCCACCAGCAGCACGGGTACATCCAAACGATTAGGCAGAGGGCTAAGCTCTGGCAGGGCCGGGGTGTTCTCGGTTTTTTGCAGTGCTTTAAGCTTTGCCTCATGGGGTGGCAGCGGCGCATTAAACAGTGCGCGGTTTACTTCGATTTGGGCGGGCTCTTTGGGGCGCGGGTAGGGCATATCGAGAGTGCGCGGGTCGGTAATCACCCCCGCCAGCGCTGAAGCCGCCGCGGTTTCTGGGCTGCACAAAAACACGCTGTCTTCCCGCGTGCCGGAGCGCCCTGGGAAGTTGCGCGGCACGGTGCGCAGGCTATTAAGCCCCACCGCCGGGGCCTGGCCCATACCAATACAGCCATTGCAGCCTGCTTGGTGCAGGCGGGCACCGCTGGCGACTAAGTCGGCTAAATAGCCCTGCTCAATCAGCGTGGTCAGTACTTGTCGTGAAGAGGGGTTGATGTCCAGTGAGACCCCATCGGCCACCTGCTTGCCCCGCACTATCTCGGCCACCACGGCAAAGTCACGAAAGCCTGGGTTGCCTGACGAGCCGATGTAAGCCTGATGCAGCGGTTTGCCCGCTGCTTCCCGCACGGTGACCACGTTATCGGGGCTGGAAGGTAGCGCAATCATGGGCTCCAGCTTGCTAAGGTCAAGCGTTTCGTTCAGGTCGTAGTGGCAGCCGGGTTCGGCGGCCAGCGCGACCCAATCGTTTTCTCGCCCTCGGGAGGCTAGAAAGCGCCGGGTCTCGTCATCACTGGGGAACACCGTGGCCGTTGCCCCCATTTCGGTGCCCATGTTGGCGAGCACATGGCGGTCCATGGCGGACAGGTGCTTTAGCCCCGGCCCGTAATACTCAATCATGGTGTTTTTGCCGCCTGCCACGCCGTGGCGGCGCAAAAGTTCCAGCACAATATCTTTCGCTGAGACCCAGTCAGGCAGTTGCCCTTCGAGCTTAATGCCCCAGATTTTCGGCATGGTGATATACAGCGGCTCGCCCGCCATCGCCATCGCCACTTCAATACCACCTGCGCCAATCGCCAGCATGCCGAGCGCGCCTGCTGCCGTGGTGTGGCTATCGCAACCCACAATGGATTCACCGGGCACGCCAAAATTTTCCATATGCACCGGGTGGCTAATGCCGTTGCCGGGGCCGGAGTACCACACCCCAAAGCGCTCGCAGGCGCTCTTTAAAAACAGGTAGGTTTCGGCATTTAGGTTATCGGCCTGCACCAGGCCGTGGTCGATGTACTGCACGCTGGGCTCAGTATGTACCCGGTCAAGCCCCATGGCTTCTAGCTCTAGCATCACGAGAGTGCCTAACACATCTTGCAGCAGGGCTTGGTTAATGTGCAGGGCGATTTCACTGCCGGGGGTTAGCTCACCGCTGATTAAATGGCGCTGAATCAACTGCTGGGCAAGGTTTAACGGCTGAACAGGGGAGGAGTCGGACATTGTTTTTCACCAAATTGTCGTTGTTATCAATTATGCAGGGATGCAAGGAAGAAACGCGGTCAGGGAATGGGGTAACAGCGATCAGCACTGCCCGCTTTCACCACTTGCCCCGGCGTCTCATGGCCGATCAGCTCGGGCAGAGTGGCGGAAATATCCAGTAGAGCGGGCAAGTTCACGCCGGTGGCAACGCCCATCTGCTCGAACATATGCACTAAGTCTTCGGTGCATACATTCCCCGTGGCACCGGGGGCAAACGGGCAGCCGCCTAAGCCACCTAGCGAAGCATCAAACCGAGTAATGCCCGCTTGCCAAGCCGCTAGGGCATTTGCCAAGCCCATGCCTCGGGTATTGTGGAAGTGAAGCGTAAACGGCACGCCGGGAAAGCGTTCCAGCACTTGGCGGCACAGTGCCGCTACCTGGGCGGGGTTCGCCACGCCGGTGGTATCGCACAGCGTGATGCCTTCCACCCCCAGCGCCAGTTGCTGCTCAATAAGAGTGAACACGCGTGCCTCCGGCACCTGCCCTTCAAACGGGCAGCCAAAGGCGGTGGAGAGCGAGGCATTGATGAAGACACCGCTACCGCGCACCGCCTGAATAATGGCGGCAAACTGTGTCAGCGACTCCTCCGGCGTCATGCGCAGATTTGCGCGGCCGTGGGCATTGCTGGCCGACATTACCAGATTGATCTCATCCACGCCGCAGGCCAGCGCCCGCTCGGCACCTTTTAGGTTGGGTACCAGCACCGTGACGTCCACACCTTCGCGGCGCTGAATAGCATTCACCACATCGGCGGCGTCGCCTAGGTTGGGAATGGCTTTGGGAGAGACAAACGAGGTCGCTTCGATACGGGCAATGCCGGTGGTCGTTAACGCATCAATCAGCGCGATTTTCTGCTCGGTGGGGATAAAGCGCTCCTCGCTCTGAAAGCCATCGCGTGGTGCTACTTCGTTAATTTGTAACGTCGTCATGGGGTTCTCCACTTAAATAATGCCTGCCTGACGCAGCTTGTCCCGCGTGGCGGCATCAATGCCCAGCTCCTCGAGCACGTCATCGGTGTGCGCGCCCAGCTGTGGCCCGCCTTGCCCCAGCCTGCCGGGGGTGGCGCTCAGTTTGGGTAGCACGCCCGGCACCTTGAGCGGGCGGCCATCGGGGCGGGTAACGGTTTGAATCATCTCGCGGGCGAGGTAGTGGGGGTCGTTGGCAATATCGGCGGCGGTGTAGGGGTAACCTGCCGGTACGCGGGCGTCATCTAAAGCGCTAAGAATATCGTCCCGGTAGCGGGTTTGGGTCCAAGCCTCAATAGCAGCGTCGATCTCACTGGCGTGTTGGCTGCGGCCATCGTTGTGGGCCATGGCGGGGTGGTTGGCTAAATCCTCCCGGCCAATCACGCCCATTAAGCGCTTGAAGATGCTATCGCCGTTACCGGCAATTAACACGTACTCGCCTTCGCGGGTGCGGTAAGCGTTTGAGGGCGTGATGCCCGGCAGCGCGCTGCCGCTTGGCTCACGCACGTGGCCGGTGGCATCAAACTCCGGCAGTAGGCTCTCCATCATGGCGAACACGGATTCGTATAACGCGACATCAATCTCTTGCCCTAAGCCGCTGCGCTGGCGCTCTTGCAGGGCCAGCAGTGTGCCGATCACCGCGTAGAGTGCCGAGAGCGAATCGCCAATGCTCACACCCACGCGTACGGAAGGCTCGCCGGGGTGGCCGGTCAAGTAACGCAGCCCGCCCATGGCTTCGCCAATCACGCCAAAGCCGGGTTTGTTGCGGTAGGGGCCGGTCTGGCCAAAGCCGGAAACCCGCACCATGATCAGCTTGGGGTTAATCGCCGCCAGCGCCTCATAGCCCAGCCCCCAGTTTTCCAGAGTGCCAGGGCGGAAATTTTCGACCACCACATCGGCTTCGGCGGCCAAGCGGCGCACCACGTCTTGACCCTCTTGGCTGCGAAGATCAAGCGTCACCGAGCGTTTTGTGCGACTTTGTACATGCCACCAAAGCGAGGTGCCCTCTTCGAGAATACGCCATTTGCGAAGCGGATCACCGGCTCCGGGTGGCTCCACCTTAATCACGTCGGCACCAAATTCACCCAGCAGTTTGGTGGCAAAGGGGCCGGCAATCAGTTGGCCAAGCTCTACGACTTTAAGTCCATCGAGGGGAAGCTGGCGGGTGGTCATAATAAATGCTCCTGGTAACGCTTAGCAGCCAAGCGCGTGCTGAAGTAGCGAGTCTTAATGTCTTGTTGTCGGTTAAGCATCTGTGAGCCTGCTGAGCATCACAATTAGGCAATCAGGAACCAGGCGTTCGCCAGCGACGAACCCTACAACCGGCGACCAATGCGGCCCATTTAACAACAACGTGGTAAACGTGATGCTGCGATTTGATTTTGTAACGCTGAGACTGTTTGTGGCGATTGCCGATGAAGGGCGTTTAACTGCGGCTGCCGAGCGTGAGCATTTGGCGCTGGCAGCGGTGAGCAAGCGGGTGAGCGATTTAGAAACACTGGTGGGCACCGAGCTTTTGTATCGGCGGCCGCGCGGCGTAGAGCTAACCCCAGCGGGCCGCGCTTTTTTGCACCATGCCCGGCGCATTCTGGAAGATGTGGCGCGGCTACAGGCGGAGCTCAGTGAGTATGGCGAAGGGGTTCGAGGGCATGTGCGAATTCACTCCAATACCTCGGCCATTATTGCGTTTTTGCCCCAGGATTTAAGCGCCTTTGCCATCGAGTACCCGCAAATCAAAATTGATTTGCAGGAGCGCACCAGCAGCGAAGCGATCACCGCCGTGCGCGATGGCGTGGCCGATATCGGCATCTTTGCCAGCCACGTTGCCGCCGATGATTTAGAAGTACGCCCCTACCGGCGCGACCAGCTGGTATTGGTCACGCCGCAAGATCACCCGCTGGCGGTGCATGACAAGCTCTATTTGCATCAGGCGGCCGAGTACGACTTTGTCGGTTTACAGCAGGATGCCTCGCTGCAATCCCTGCTTCATGAGCAGGCAAGCCAAGCGGGCCGAACCCTACGTATGCGCATTCAAGTGCGCAGTTTCGACGCCATTTGCCGCATGATTCATTGCGGTATGGGCATCGGGGTATTGCCCCAGCGCACGCTGTACCGTGACCTTAACGACCTCAAACTACGCATGATTCCGCTCGCTGATGAGTGGGCCACCCGCGAACTGGTGATTGGTATGCGCCACTACGCGGCACTGCCCGTGGTGGCCCGCCATTTGGTCGACCACTTGCTAACCCTCACCGACTCCACAGGAGAGACTCCATGACAACAGGCATCGCCCACGAAATAAAAGCGCTCACCTTTGATGTGTTTGGCACGGTAGTAGACTGGCGCAGCAGCGTTATTCGCGAAGGCGAACAACTGAACCAGGCCAAAGGGCTGAACGTCGATTGGGCAAGGTTTGCCGACGAGTGGCGGGCAGGCTATGCCCCTGCGATGAACCGTGTGCGCCAGGGGGAACTGCCCTGGACCAAGCTGGATGACCTGCATCGGATGACCCTCGACCGGCTACTGGTCGCCTTTGGCATTTCGGATCGGTTGGATGAAGCCGAAAAGACGCATCTTAACCGTGTGTGGCACCGCTTAACGCCCTGGCCTGACAGTGTGGAAGGCCTATTGCAGCTAAAAAAGCGCTTTATATTAGCAACACTCTCCAATGGCAACGTCTCGCTGCTGGTGAATATGGCGCGCCATGCCGGGCTGCCCTGGGACTGCGTGCTCTCCTCAGAGCTTGCCGGGCACTACAAGCGCGACCCGGAGGTGTACCACATGGCGGCCAATCTCCTGAGCCTGAAGCCGTCGCAAATCCTGATGGTGGCCGCTCATCAAGATGATTTACAGGCTGCCCACCGGGAAGGCATGCGCACCGCCTTTGTGAAGCGCCCGCTGGAGTTTGGGCCAGATGCCACGCCGGATTTAAGTATCGACCCCTGCTTTGATTTCGTTGCAGAAGACTTCCTCGACTTGGCGCGGCAGCTTTCTACCACGTGGATGATCTAGTGCTGGTGCTGCCCCGTGGGGCGATTCGTCAGTACGTGGATGGACTCAACGTGACCGTGCTACCGATCGAGGACGACTGGTCGCGGCGCAAACTGAGTATTTATGTCAGAGGTTTAGACCGGCTTTCTATGGCGGCAAGGGTGCTGGTGGAGCATTTTATTCAGGCTGCCAGCGGCGCTTCTCAACCGCCTTAAAGCGAAATCGACGGAGCTGCTTTCGCGATTGGAGAAGGCTGGTTCATCAATGACCAATATACAGCGCTATGGTTTGGCGTTATCACTTTAGACACCGCTAAGCGAACTCCCCTTGCTTACTCGGTTATCGGGAGAGGTGCAGTTAGGGCCTCCCACAGCACACAACATCACAACATGCTTCCCGACGCGTTGAGGAAAAACAATGACTAAATTAACACTACGCCACTTGCTTCCCGCTTCAATTCTAGCTGTAAGCGCTCTCACTGCCGCCACTGCCCAGGCGCAAACCGCACTGAACATGGGTTCGGTGCCGACGGGCACGGGTTGGTTCTTTGGTATTTCTGAAGGCGCACGGGTGATCAGCGCCAACACGCCCTACGAAATTACCGTGCGGGAAACCGGCGGCACCCGCGAAAACGCCATACGCCTCACCAACGGTGAACTGGATCTGGCCTTCACCGAGGCGTTAGTGGGCTACGAACAGTACAACGGAGAAGGCCGCTTTGCCGATACGCCCAACCCCGATGTGCGCTTGGTGTACTGGATTGCGCCTTCGACTATGCACTGGGCCGTTCGTCAGGACAGTGGCCTCGAGACCTTCGAAGACCTCAACGGAGAGCGCTTCAACCCCAGCAGCATCGGCGGGGGTGGCGAGTACATCACCGAGCAGGTGTTCGGCATCCTAGGCATCGAGCCCGATTTCCAGCGCATGCGCGTCAACGATGCGGCGGAAGGGGTCACCGATGGTCGTTTAGTGGGCTTTAGCTATAACGGCGTACCGCCCATTCCGCTGTTCACCGAAGTGCACTCCTCGCGGCCGCTACAGCTGCTGTCACTAACCGATGAGCAAGTATCGACGGTGACCACTGAGCTGCCCTTCCTGTCGCCCACCATCGTGCCGGCCGACACCTACACCGGCATGAGCGAAGCGCAGTCGCTGGGCATTTACATGGGCATTGCGGCCACCACCGACCTCGATGCCGACACCGTGTATGAACTCACCAAAGCCTACTGGGAAAACCACGACCAAGTGGCCGCCTCCTTCAAACCCGCGGGCAGTGTCGACCCCCAAACCGTGATCGATACTGCGACTTTCCCGCTGCATGCCGGCGCGCTGCGCTACTACCAGGAATTAGGGCTGGAGATCCCCGCCGACATTATTCCGCCTGAAGCGCAGTAACCCGCCCGTGCGCCCCGCCGATGTGATCGGCGGGGTAGTTTGCTATTAGCCTGACGCGCTGCCTAGTCTCCCCTTGATAGGCGGCGCGGGAGTTCCCTCATGGAAACCGCAAAAGAGTCAGTTGTTGAAAAATACCAGGAGGATGCAGGCAAGCGGCAGCTTACCGGCTTCTGGTTTATGGTGGCCCGCACGGCAGCGGTGGCAATGGCCATTTTTCACCTCTATACCGCCGTCACTGGGCCGGTGAACACCCAAAATGCGGTGCATTTGCTGTTTGCACTGCCGTTGATTTTCCTTGCTTACCACTGCCGCGTGCGGGATACCCAGCGCATTCCGTGGTTCGATGTCATCCCGATTCTATTAAGCGTGGTAATCAGCGCCTATTACGTTTATCACTTCGACCGCATCATTTATCAGTTGGGCTATTTAATGCCCACCACGCTAGACCTAGTGTTTGGCGTTAGCGCGATTCTACTGCTGCTGGAAGCCTGCCGCCGAGCGATTGGCTTAGCGTTTCCTATTCTGGTGCTGATTGCCCTGGCGTATGCGGCCTTTGGGCAGCACCTGCCCGGCGTTTGGGGGCACGGCGGTTTCCGTTGGGATGATCTCGTCGCTACCTTCTATTTAGGGCCGACCGGTATTTTCGGCAGCCTAATGCGTACCTCGTCTACCGTGATTGTAGTGTTTATCATGTTTGGCGCGTTGCTGGTGACCACTGGCGGTGGCGACACCTTTATGCGCCTCTCGACAGCCGCCACGGGCGGCATGGCGGGCGGCCCTGCAAAAGCCGCCACGCTGTGTAGCGCCATGTTTGGCAGCATTAGCGGCAGTACCGCCGCCAACGTTGCTACCACGGGCGTCTTTACCATTCCGTTGATGAAGAAAAACGGCTACAGCGCACGCTTTGCTGCGGCCACCGAGGCCTCTGCCTCAACCGGAGGGCAAATTCTGCCGCCCATTATGGGCGCCGCGGCATTTGTCATGGCCGATGTTATCTCCACAAGCTACCTGGATATCATCAGCGCCGCGCTGATTCCTGCGCTGCTGTTCTACCTTGCCATTTGGATGAGCGTTCACTTTGAAGCCAAACGCCTGGGGTTAAACCCTATCCCGAAAGACCAGCGCCCGACGCTGCGCGAGGGGCTCTTCAATGTCGAAACCCTGCTGCTGCCACTGGTGGTGCTGATTACCATGCTGGTTCTGCGTTACACGCCGACCACTGCGGCGGTGGCTGCGTACTTTACCGCGATGGTGCTGTACTTAGTGTCGCCGCGCAGTCAAGGCACGCTCTGGGAGCGGGTGAAAACACTACCGGCAGCGCTTGAAGCAGGGGCAATGACCGCTGCGATGATTGCGGTGATTATCGGCAGCGTGGCGATTATCGCAGCGGTGATCAGCATCACCGGGCTGGGCCTAAAAGTATCCTCGCTGATTCTGATGGTGAGCGGTGGTGATGTAATGGTCACACTGCTGTTAGCGATGGTGGTGGCGATTATTCTGGGCATGGGCTTACCTACTGTAGCGGCGTACATGCTGGCGGCATCGGTGGTGGCAGCGGCGTTTGTTGAGGCAGGTTTGCCCAGTCTTTCTGCCCACCTGTTTATTCTCTACTTTGCGATCCTTTCGGGGGTAACACCTCCCGTGGCGCTGGCGGCCTATATTGGCGGCGCGATTGCGGGCTCCCACTGGTTCCGCACCGCACTGACGGCGACGAAAATTTCCTTAGGCGGCTTCCTAATTCCGTTTATGTTTGTCTATCATCCGCCGCTGCTCGGGCAGGGCACCAAGTTGGAAATCGCCATGGCGGTGGCCTCGGGCGTGCTGGGTATTATTGCCTTGGCGGCCTCTACGATAGGCTACTTTGCCCGCCCCTGTTCCTGGGTAGAGCGCGGCCTGCTGCTGTTTGCCGCGTTAATGCTGATTAACGGCCAAGCCATTACGGACGTGGTGGGCATTGCCGTGATCGCCGGGATCTTCGTCTGGCAGCGGTATTTCAGCCACGCTGCTAAAGGGGGCCGCCCTTTAGCGCGCTCACCGAGCAAGGAGCCGCTTTAATGCACATTGTCATCCCCGATGATTACCAGGATTGTGTTCGTGACTTAGACGCCTTCGCCAAGCTGGCGGGGCACCACGTCACGATTTACACCGACACCGTGAGCGATGAAGACGAGTTGGTTGAGCGCTTTCAAGACGCCGATGCGCTGGTGCTGATTCGGGAGCGCACGCCGATCACCGCGTCTTTGCTGGCGCGGCTGCCCAAGCTCAAGCTGATCAGCCAAACCGGCGGCGGCGCGGCGCATGTGGACATGGCCGCCTGCCGCGAGCACGGCGTGGTGGTACTGGCAGGCACCGGCTCGCCCTATGCGGCGGCCGAGCTCACCTGGGGGCTGGTGCTCTCTGCCATGCGGCGCATTCCTGAAGAGGTGGAAAACCTCAAGGCAGGCCGCTGGCAGCGCACCCTGGGCACCGGCCTGAAAGGGCGCACGCTAGGCGTATTTGGCTATGGAAAAATAGGCCAGTTAGTGGCCCGCTACGGCCAAGCGTTTGAAATGAACGTACTGGTATGGGGCCGCGAAGGCACCCGCCAGCGGGCCGCAGCGGCAGGACTAGAGGTCGCGGTTTCGCAAGAGGAGTTTTTCGAACGCAGTGACGTGCTGAGCCTGCACCTGCGCTTAAACCCGGAAACCCGAGGAATCGTCACAGCGGCGAATTTAGCCAGCATGAAGCCCACGGCGGTGCTGGTGAATACCAGCCGCGCGCCGTTAGTGGAGGCGGGCGCTTTGGAAGCCGCGTTGAAAGCAGGCCGTCCCGGCATGGCCGCGGTGGACGTGTTTGATGAAGAGCCAGTGATAGAGCATACACTGCTGGCGCTGCCCAACTTCCTGGCCACGCCGCACCTGGGTTATGTGGAGAAAGACAGCTACGAGCTCTACTTTGGCGATGCGTTTGAGAACGTGCTGGCATTTGATGCAGGCACGCCGGGGCGCAACTTAGCAGAATGAACGCTCCCTGCCAGCGATGGCAGGGAGCGTGACTGTCAGCCCGACCAGCCCAGCAGTATGGGCACGTAAACTACCAGTAGCAGCACGCCAATCAGCCCTAGCAGGTAGGGGATAATAGCGCGGGTAATACGCTCTAGCGGCAGTTGGGTGACGGACGACGCCACGTACAAGTTGATCGCCACGGGTGGGGTAATCATGCCAATCGATAGCCCCACCACAATGATCAGCCCGAAGTGGATCGGGTCGATGCCCAGCTGCAGCACCAGCGGCAGCAGCACCGGGGTCAGAATGATCAAAGCGCTTGCCGTTTCGATAAACACCCCGGTCAGCAGAATCACCGCCACCACCAGTAGCATGATCACGTAGGGGTTGGTGGAGAGCGACAGCACCGCCTGGGCAATCGCACCGGGCACCTGCCAGCTGGAGAGCGTCCAGCTCAGCACCGCTGACATCGCAATCACCAGCATGATCACCGCCGTGGTCATCGCCGAGCGAATCAACAGCTTGTACACCTGGGGCAGGGTCAAGTCCCGATACACGAACAGCGACACCAGCAGCGCGTAGTTCACCGCCACCACCGCCGCTTCCGACGGCGTGAAAATCCCCGAGAAGATACCCCCCAGAATAATCACCGGCGTCATCAGCCCCCAACTGGCTGCTTTTAACGTGCGCCAAATAGTGGCCAGTGAGAGCGGCGTACCTTTCGGGTACTTGCGTTTATACGCCTGAGTAATCGCAATGGCCATGAGCGCTATACCCATCGCCAGCCCCGGTAAAAAGCCGTTCAAGAACAGCGACGATACCGACTGCTGGGCAATGACCGCATAGATAATCATTGGCACCGACGGGGGAATCACCACGCCAATGGTGCCGCTGGCGGCGATCAGGCTGGCCGCCGAGGCGGGGTCGTAGCCCTTGCGCTTCAGCTCCGGCACCAGGCTTGAACCCACCGCTGCGGTAGTAGCCGCGCCGGAGCCGGAAATAGCCGCGAAGAACATGCCCGCCATCACCGAGACCACCGAGAGCCCGCCGCGCATGAAGCCCACCAGCGAGTCGGCAAAGCTCACCAGCCGCTCGCTCACCTTGCCCTGGGCCATTAAATCCCCGGCCAGGATAAACATTGGAATAGCCACCAGAGCAAAGGAGTTAATGCCCTGGAACATCTGCTGGGTAACCACCATCAGCGGCACGCCGGATTGATACAGCGCGTAGAGCGAGCTGGCCCCAATCGCGAAGGCAATCGGCACGCCCAGCAGCATAAATAGGAAGAACAGCCCAAAGAGTACCAGCGTCATAGCGGCTCCTCCTGGTCGGCTGCCGTGGGTTCACCATTCACCAGTACCTCGACCATATCCACCAGGGCGTACCATGCCATGATGCCCGCTGCGAGCGGCATCACCGCATACACATAGGTCATCGAGAGTCGCAGCGAGGCGGATTTCTGGAAGCCCTGCACCTGCATATAGCGGTAGCCAATCACGATCAGCGTGATCATAAACGCCACCACAATCGCCAGCGCCGCGAGCCTGGCCAGCTTACGCAGCGGAAGTGGCAGGGCATCCACCGCAAAGGTGACGGCAATATGCCGACCGCGCTGAAACGCCAGTGTGCCCGCTAAAAAGGTGATCCACACCAGCAGAAACCGCGCGACCTCTTCGGTCCAGCCCACGGCGCTGAACAGCACCCGCGAGACGATCTGTAGCGTGATTACGCCAATTAAAGCCGCCATGCCCGCAAACACCACGGGCTGGATGATGGCATCCAGCCCGCGTTCAATGCGTTGCAGCAGCGTCAAAAGAGGCTGTGCAAACGACATCACTGTTGCAGCGCCTCCTGGATACGCGGCAGGTAGTCACCAAACTGCTCGCCGTACTTCTCGTATACCGGCGCAACGGCGGCTTGGAAGGCTTCCATATCGGGGGTGTCGTTAATTTCCATACCCGCTTCGCGCAGTGCTGCCAGCTGCTCGGCTTCCATATCCGCGTTCACCTGGCGCTCATGCTCGGCGGCTTCCTGGGCGGCTTCTTCCAGTACCGTTTGGGCGGCTTCGGGGAGCTGGTTCCAGGCGGGCATACCCATCACAAAAATCGCTGGCGCGTAGGTGTGGCGAGAGAGCGTCATATAGTTCTGGGTTTCATCCAGTTTGAACGAGTGAATCACGTTCACCGGGTTCTCCTGGCCGTCGATGGTGCCCTGCTGCATGGCGGTGAGCGCTTCGGTCCAGGCCATCGGGATGGCGTTGGCCCCCAGCTCGCGGAAGGTATCGGTGTACACCGGGTTTTCCATCACGCGAATGCGCAGGCCATCCAGGTCTTCCGGCGAATTCACGGCGCGCTCGCTGTTGGTCAGGTTGCGGAAGCCGCGCTCGGCGTAGGCCAGGCCTTTCAGGTTCACGTCGGCCAGCTTATCCAAAAGCTCCTGGCCGATGGGGCCATCCAACACGCTATAAGCGGCTTCCGGGGAGGGGAACAGGAACGGCAGTTCGAAGACCGCCATCTCTTCCACAAAGTTGGCCACCGGCCCGTTGGTAATCACGCCCATATCCACGGTGCCGATCTGCATGCCTTCCAGCAGCGTGCGCTCATCGCCTAGCGAGGCGTTGGGGAAGATCTCGATATTCACCTTCCCATCGGTGCGTTCTTCCACCAGCTCTTCGAACTTGGTGGCGGCAATATGGAAGCCATCCTGCTCGTTGACCACGTGGGCTAAACGCAGAGTAACGGGGTCCATATCTGCAAAATCAGCGGCGTTCGCGGCGCTGACCAGCGCCAGTGAGATACCCAGTGCCAGCGTACTACGTGCAAATGTTTTCATTTATTATGTTCCCAATATGACCAAGGGTGGTTAAGAGGTGCAAAAGTGCCCCAAGAGCATGCACCACCGCAGGGAAAACGGTCAATCATCTACGCGCCGAAAACCGCCAAGCGGCTGGACACCACGCGCCCACACGGGTACGATACGCACCCAAAGCGCCCGTAGCTCAGTTGGATAGAGTGTCGGCCTCCGAAGCCGAAGGTCGTAGGTTCAATTCCTACCGGGCGCGCCAAACATATCAAGGGCTTACGTTAACGCGTAGGCCCTTTTGTTTTGGCTGTGTCAAATCTGTGTCATCCATGTGCCACGCCTGCCAATATTGCCTTCAAACCCTGCTACTCAGCCGTTGACCTGCGGCTTTAATCTGACACGGGTGTGTCACACGCATATTAGCGTTCTGCTACCCAGTGTGTCGCTTGTGGGTATAACTATCGATATTCTCACGTCCGCTTAGCACAAGATGCTTAAGTCGGCTGAGTATCGTAAGCTAGTGCTTATAAGCTCACCCGCCAGAATAAGCAGGATGCTGCCATGGATAAGAAGGCCCTCAGCGAACGCGATATTTGCACCAAGTTCATTACCCCGGCCCTGGTGCAGGCGGGGTGGGATATCCAAACGCAAATTCGTGAAGAGGTGACCTTTACCGCCGGGCGGATTATCGTGCGGGGGCGGTTGCATACCCGGGGCAAAAAGCGCCGGGCAGATTACCTACTTAGCTTCCAGAAAAACCAGCCGATTGCGGTGATAGAGGCGAAAGACAATAAGCACAGCCTGGGCGATGGCATGCAGCAGGCGCTGGCCTACAGCGATGCGCTGGATGTGCCTTTTGTGTTTTCTAGCAACGGTGATGGTTTTCAGTTCCACGACCGCACCGGGTTGGGCGAACAGCGCGAAACCACCCTGATATAGGCTTTCAGAGCATCGTCGGTCATCCTCTGAATCACTTGCAAAAATGGTGGGCGGGCTAATAAAAGGCGACGCACCGGGGGCGAGAGATATCGGCTTACCTCTATATGCGACAGTGGAACCTTTCTTGAACCACGCTCTTTTAGCATCAAAACACCTGTTTAATTTTGTGAGAGTGCCTTTGCTTAACATCTGAAGGCATCATGCTTTAGGTATGTGTGACTTCTTTTTTTATCATGATTTTTAAATGACGCAACCCCTTTAGCGTAAAAAAATTCAGCGTGACATCGTCACGCTGAAGTGTTCGCTTAGAGGTGGGCTATTGATATATATCTGCTCAAATAAGTTTCGTCGTTTGTTTTTAAAATATAATTGTAGTCAATTTTAAGAGTTATCCATGACATCGCCACGCTGATCTTCCAAGTGTCTTGAAGCCTGCACTTACCCGTACAATACGCCATCATTGCAGCGATGTTTTACACCTGGACAGGACTGCCCTTAAACACGACACTGCAGGCCTATGAGCTCTCTGGTATAGCACGGCGGAAGCCCCGCTTAACGGTTAGGTATGGATGAGCATCTGCCGCGCACGCCACATGCTAGGTGTTTCTTAATAATAGTGGCACGTTGCGTAAAGTGAGCTTAAGTATTCTGATATGCGAATTGACCAAGTGTCAGGCGGAACCTGTCAACCTGATTCGGACAGCTTGTTAAAAATTAATGTCGATTTCGTCGCGGTGTCGCTTGCCACCGGCAGGGTCGGGAAGTTCACCACGCTGTAGGGTGCCGGGTCGTCGTCATCGGGCTGTACCGGATTGATCGAGACGCTGGCCGGCGGTATCGCCACTTTGGGGCGCCCGCGCGTGAACCGCTCGGGATGCGCCTCGAAGCTGTCATCGAGCGCTCGCTGGCGGATCTCTGCAATCTCGCGGTATCGGCCAGTGAAGACCTGTTCTGGCGTGAAGCCAGCCAGCCCGCTGTGATGGTGCTGCAGGTTGTACCAGTCGACGTAGGCGCTGTACCACTGCCGGGCATGGACGATGCTCTCGCAGCGCCCGGGATAGTCGGGCTGGTACTTGCTGGTCTTGAACTGGCTTTCGCTGAACGGGTTGTCATTACTCACCCTCGGGCGGCTGTGGCTGCACGTCACCCCCAGCTCCCCCATGAGGTCCAGGTAGCTGCGTGCGATCATCGGCGAGCCTCGATCCTGATGGAGCGTCAGCGCGCCATGCACGCTCGGCGAATCACCGTTCATCTCGGAGCCGCTGCCGAAAAGTGGTGGCCGACCTTGCTTAAGGGCTACCGAAGCTGACCGCACTGAGCTGACGCTCCTGCGAGACCACCACAGCATCAGAAAGCGAGCGACCGGAGCGGCGGTCGGCGATCACGGCTGCTTTGAAGGTCGAGATTCATTCCTGGAGGTTATAAATCGGCGAAAGAAACGCAGTGTTCGGGCATTACGAAGCAGGCGCTCACGCCGGAAATACGGATCCTTACGAGCAATGCCGATGGCACGTAGCTTCAGACTGCCCGATCAGAGCCCTCGTGAATGAGGCGGGGAAATATCTTTTCTAATCAACAGTATGTGAATATCAATAAAAACTGATATATACAATAAATATGATAACTATATGTAAACCATATTTGTTATCCCTTCCTGCAATGCATAGGTTATGAGCTGTTACTTTGATTCACGGGTAGCTTTATAGCTCATTATGTTTAACAACTAGCGACAGGGAACATTATGAAATTTCCAAAGAAAAAAATAGCGTTTATCACTTCAGCCGGTTTACTGGCTTACGCAAACACTGCAATGTCAAATGAAATTACATTACGTGTTGGCTCAGGACATCCTATAGGGCTACTCGCGTATACAGAAACGGCACATAGCTTCTTCGCTCCTGAGCTTAAAAGAAGAGTTGAAGAAAGAACGGACTATACCATCAGAATCCAAGAGCTTCATGCAGGCGCTGTGGCCAGTGTCACGGAAGTCCTTGACGCCACTCGGGACGGGTTATTAGATATCGGCTTTGCCAGTTTGATCTTTGAACCATCCAATGCCTTTCTGCATAACTTTACTCTTTTCTTGCCATTTGGAACACCAGATGGCCACCAGGCAACGCAAGCAGGACGCGCCACTCTGGAAGCCTTTCCAGAACTCATTGACTACTTTGAAACCGATTTTAATCAAAAGTACCTAACAGGCAGCTGTTTAGAAAATTACGGGCTAGGCACCAATTTTTCTTGGTCGGATTTTGAAGAACTTCAAGGCAAACGAATTGCAGGCGCAGGCGTAAATTTAGACTGGATAGCAGGTGCCACTCCTGTTACTTCTAACCTCAATGAAGCCTATCAATCGATTCAAACCGGGGTCTACGAAGGTTATATCAGCGCTGTGCCCTGGTGGGCTTCTTTCAGCCTATATGAGGTCGCCGATCACTTCACCCTTGTGAATTTCGGTGCGCAGTACGTCAACTCCGTGACCATTAACCTCAACACCTGGAATCGCCTACCTGAAGAAGTACAAGAAATCTTACAAGAAGTTGCGTTAGAGTACGAACAAGTCACTGCTGATGTGTGTGTCACAAGCGAGCAAGAAGGAATCGCCAAACTTGAAGCGGAAGGCGTTGAAGTTCGTGAAATTAACGAGCAAGCCAAAAAGGATTGGGCAAACGCGCTGAGTGAATTTCCAAACCGTATGGCGCAAGAAGCTAATAGCCGTGGGCTACCCGGCAGCGAAGTCATGAACTTTTACATGGATCAGCTAGAATCCCTTGGCTACGAATGGCCTCTGCGATATGACATTGATTAACCAGCCCTATGTTAGGAGGGCAGCGCCCTCCTTAACATTAACGCTACCTCCGTATCCAGAGAAGCCCACATGCTGATCATCAAACTAGCAAAGAAATTCGACCTGCTATTATCATGGCTAAGCAAATCTTTAATGATAGTATCAGCAATCGCTTTATCCTTATTAGCGCTCCTCATCGGTGCCGACGTACTCAGCCGCCTACTCCTAAACAAATCTATCGTAGGAGTAGCGGAAGTCGTGGCGAACACGCTATTAATAATTGCATTTCTTCAACTCTCTTACACAGTGAGAATAGGCGGGCTTCTCAGAACAGAACTCACCGACATCTTTGCACCTAGAATAGTGTCAAGAACATTATGGCTGATTGGCTATTTACTAGGCGCAGTATTGTTTTCACTCATTGCTTATTATTCATGGGACCCGATGATTAACTCCTGGGTAAGAAAAACGTTTGAAGGGCATGCGAGCTTACGTGTTCCCACGTTCCCCTCCCGTCTTGCCATTGTGGTGTGCTCAGCATTTGCTGTGATCAACTTTTTATCCCTAGCCATGAGATCTCTGCTTGTCATTGTGACTGGCGATGACCGCTACATAACGCAAATGAAAGAAGAGGAGGTGCGTCTTGGATAGCACCCTATTAACCCTGATTTTAGTATTTTCGTTGCTGGGTAGCGTCCTGATTGGCATCCCGGTTGTCATTTCCCTGGGCTTATCAAGCTTTATTGGCCTTGCCTACATCATGGGAAATTACGACATCGCAGGCTCACTACTCTCAAGCTCAGCGTATGGGGCCATTAAATCCTACGTGTTTGCTACCATACCGCTATTTGTTCTACTGGGTGAAATCCTTTCCAAGTCAGGAGCAGCGTCTGATTTATTTCGTATTGTTGACCGAAGCTGCCGTCGCCTACCCGGTCGGCTAGCCTTGGCAACGGTGGGCGGCAATACGGTATTTGGCGCCGTCACCGGCGTGTCCATTGCCTCGGCAGCGACCTTCTCAAGAATCGCCTATCCGGAAATGGTACGTGCTCATTACAACAAAAGCATTGCCTTGGGGTCGATCGCAGGCAGTGCCGCCTTGGGCATGCTGATTCCTCCCAGTATTTTATTGATTGTATGGGGTGTTATCGCAGGTGAGTCTATTGGCCGGTTATTTGTGGCAGGCGTTGTCCCCGGCTTAATGCTCGCCTGTATGTTTTTTATCTTCTTGCTCGTTTATGCCTATCTTAAGCCTGAAAAATTCGGTGATAGTAAAGAGGGTAATACTGCACACGTAAAGCACCCGATCACTCGACATGAAATCATTGGAGCTTCCAGCCTGATTGTTCTGATTTTTTTAGTGCTCGGTGGTATTTGGACTGGCTTTTTCACGCCCACGGAAGCCGCCGGTGTGGGCGTACTCCTGGCGATTATTGTCGGCTTCGTCAAAAGGATGTCATTAAAGGATTTTGCGGCCGCCGTCCTTAATACAGGTCGCGTGTCCGCCCCTCTGCTTTTCTTGCTGATTACAGCCCAAATGTATTCACGTTTACTTGCCAATGGCGGGATCATTGATGTCATTGGACAGATTTTCTTTGGCATTAGTGAAAGCCCCTACTTAGTATTGGCTATTATGGTCGTCATCTGGCTACTGCTTGGAATGTTCTTGGATAGCGTATCGATAATACTGCTCACAGTTCCTATTTTTTCACCCATTGCCCTGTCGGCGGGCATTGACCCCTTGGCCTTTGCCATTATTGGCATACTCGCTATCGAAGCCGGCTTATTAACCCCACCCTTTGGTATGTGTGTATACACTGTTAAAGGGGCTGTGACTGACTCTGAAGCAACACTAGCCAAAATTTTCACGGGTGCGATTCCATATTGGATCATGTTGCTCACACTCGTGTTAATCGTCGCTATATTTCCCACCATAGCCAGTTGGCTACCTGCCATGATGCTATGAAAATAGCGCCGTAAACATCAACACAATATATAATGGAAGGAGAACAAAGATGACCAAGAAAGTTATCGACCTATCAATGCACATTGAAGACAACATGCCTTCACACAAGCTGTTTCAAAGCCCTGTTTATTTGAAGCATCTAGATCATGAAAGCACCAAAACACTCAACCTAGGCGTACCTGATGACCCAATGACGTTTCAGACGAATTATATTGGCATGCTGGACCATGTAGGTACTCACGTTGATGCCTTTTTACATGTGAACCCCAATGGCGCATCCATCGATGAAATGCCGCTAGAGATGTTCATGGGGAAAGCGGTGTGCTTTGATATGCGGCACATCCCTGATTTAGGTGATATTGATGCCGCTGAAATGGAAAAAGCAGAAAAAGCAGCTGGCGTTACCGTTGATGGTCACATCGTTTTACTGTGCACCGGCTTGACAGAAAGGCACTACCCGAACATTGACGTATGCTGGAAAAATCCAGGCTTGACCGTAGATGCCACCGAGTGGCTAGCCGCACGACACTCCAAGCTGCACGGCGTCGAAGGGCCAAGCACCGATAAACCCACTGACAACATTTTTGCTCAACACCGTGCTTGCCGCGACTTGGGGGTCACTCACTACGAATGGCTGGTTAACTTAGACCAACTCATCGGCAAAGGTGAGTTCCAATTTCACGGTGTACCCATCAAATTTAAAGGCGGGTCAGGCTCGCCTGTCCGTGCTTTCGCTATTGTAGAAGAGTAAGTAAATAACGCCGCTGCCTCCGTGCAGCGGCTAATTGATGAATCAGAATATCTGATTGAGGGTTCCATGAGCGACCTACCATTCACTACCCACAAGTTTAGCTTTACAACTCTAGAAGACATGATCAAATCGCTATCCAGAGGAGATACCTCTCCCATAGAACTCGCAGAAGACACTATTCACAATATTAATCGGCTCAACCCTACTTACAATTTCTTCTCAAGCTTTGATAGTGAAAAAGTCATGGAAGAGGCGCGTCTTGCGCAAAAAAACATAGACAAGCATGGCTTGAATACAGGGGTGCTTTCCGGCATCCCTATTTCGATAAAAGACCTCATTGCGACCAGCGCCTACCCCACTCAGTTTGGCTCAATCCTAATGAAGGAAAACGCTATTGATGTTGATGCACCCGCCGTGAAACGAATCAAAAAGGCAGGGGGCATCGTTCTAGGCAAGACCACCACCAGTGAATTTGGCTGTAAAGCAGTCGGCGATAGCCCCCTGACAGGCATTACCCGCAACCCATGGAATGTCAACAAGACCCCTGGAGGCTCAAGCTGCGGTGCCGCTGCACTGGTTGCCTCAGGAATTTCTCCCGTCGCCATTGGCACTGACGGTGGTGGTTCCATTCGTATTCCCGCCGCCCTTTCAGGACTATTCGGTGTTAAGGGGCAATTTGGCAGGGTCCCTGTTTTTCCCGTGTCGGCCACGCCCACGCTTGCCCATGTCGGCCCCCTTAGCCGAACCGTCACCGATGCTGCCATCATGATGTCGGTGATTTCAGGGTATGATCCTCGGGATCCATTTTCGGTCGCCGGCCCTATTCCCGACTATATAGGCGCTTGCAAAAAACCGCTCAGGCCACTGCGTATTGCATGGAGCCCCACCTTGGGGTATGCCTCACCGTCAGCCGAAATAGTCGAGCTGTGTCAGAAAGCAGTCAATACCTTGGCCTCTCTGGGGTGCCTGGTAGAATCGGTTGAACGCGTGATGTCTCATGACCCCATTGATATGTGGGTGGCGGAATTTTACGCAGGCGTAGGGACAAAGCTTACCGATGCCCTGGCTACGCGGCGAGATGACATCGATCCGGCGGTCGCAGATGTCCTGGAACAAGCGGTGTCGCAATCCATGGGCGACTACTATAAAAGCGTATTTGAACGCTATGCGTTTCGTGAAAAGATGCGTGTTTTTTTTGAAGACTACGATTTATTAATTACCCCCACGGTACCAACTGAAGCATTCGATGTTGGGCAAAACTTACCGCCTTCCCTCACTCATCGCAGTATTGTTTCGTGGGTTTACTACACTTACCCATTCAACTTGACCGGCCAGCCTGCCGTCTCGATCCCCGTCGGATTTACGCAATCTGGTTTACCTGTGGGCATGCAAATCATCGCCAAAAATAACGAAGAGCATACACTGTTCAACATTTCCGCTAATTTTGAAAAAGCTCAGCCTTGGCAGCACCTGACCCCTGACACCCAATAAGCGAGCCTACAAAACACCATTGACGCTTCTCAGCCGTACAGCACTTCCTTGGCCTGTCAACCAGATCACTCACTATAGCCGCTACTGAGTAGCGGTTAAATCCAGCACGTACACCACAGCAGTTACTTGAATATGCCTGCCACGTATTTTATTAAATAGGCGTTGCTTCCCATTCACCACTTTCAATCAAGTCTCTCATGACTTCTGTAATTAACTTATGCACGGCCCTGACCGCGCGAGAACTAACCCCCTCACGGCCCGCGACAATATGAACAGTCCACTGTGGTGCAGGCTGAGTGATTGGAATCGCGAAAAGCTCACCTCTTTCTACTTCAGGTTTCACGCTCACAAAAGGCGCGATGGTATAAAAACCAGCTTTCGCCAGTTCCACCATGCCCGTAAAAGAATTGACTTCAGATGCCATATTGAGCTTAACCCCTTGACGAAGGCTCATTTCGCTCAATAGCACGTTCAACGTATGCGGGTGGCTAGGTAAGGCCAAGGGGAAATCTTTTATTTTTGAAAACTTTATGGTACCTAAGCGGTTATAATCTTCACGATTATTAGTCAATAAAAAGAGCTTTTCGTAGGCAATGGGCTGATCAATCAAGTTATGGTCAGTTTCATAGCTATCAAAATTATACAAAATGGCAATATCTAAATTACCTTTACGAAGCTGCTCATTCAGCGTTCCACTCATTGCTTCCAACAAATGTAGGTTAATTTTAGGCAGACGCTTTTTTGCACGACTGACCAAAGTAGACACCATGGCCCTTGCCGCCGTAGTAGTGACGCCAATATGAACATCCCCCACCGGATTCATCGTATAATCAACGATGAGCGTTTCTGTTCTATCCACCTCGCGCACAATATTTTTAAAATGATGCAACACCATCAAACCTAAATCATTGGGTGACACTCCTCTAGAATGCCTATCTAACAGCTTGACGCCCAGTTCCTCTTCTAAATTTTTAAGCTGTGAACTAAGCGCTGGCTGGGCAATATTAAGTTTTTCAGATGCCTTTGATAAACTTTGAAGCTCTGAGATCGCAATAAAATACCTTATTTGTCTAAGATTCACAATGGGCGCCTTGTTAATGAAAGTTATAATTAAAAACCCAAACATGGCAAGCGGGAATCTGAATAGTGTCCCCGTTTAAACGTTTCTTGCCCCACCTTGGCTGCTGCCAGTATAGCGCCCTTTATCGGTTGGATAGTAGCGCAAAAGCAAAAGGGGCGGTCGCCTAATAGCAGCGCTAATTTTGGCGTGTCCATGCCTGAGCGCAGCGACACATTGCGTTATTTCATGGGTAGAAAATACTATGGGCGTAGAGCTGGGTAGTTGAAAGAACCTTCGCCTGGTTGGAGCAGATGCGCCGACTCGCAACACGAGACGAGCGGCGTACTGACATCCACTATGCGTTCACTTTACTGGGCTGCTCCCTGCCATTGGGGACAGCCAGTGCAGCGAGCAATTCTGGCTAATGGCGGTCATGCAAACGCGTCAGGCAATTAATCGATCATTATCAGAATCTTGGTGGGGAGGGTGACCCGTTGGGAGCAATGCATGCAAATCTCCCAAATCGAAAATAGGCTGGTCGAGCGCAAAGCGCACTAGCATGCATTGCACTAGAATCTCCTCTCCCCACGCGCGGCCGAATGCCTAGGTGCCGCAGCCCTTGGTTAAACCAGCTCGCGGTTTTCCGCGCGGGCCTGCTGCCGATCACGCCATACAGCGCGGCAGATCAGGGCCAGTACGCCCAATGTCAGTACGGGCCAAATCAGCACATAAAAACTGAAAAGCATGGTCATGGTCTTTGCCTCCTTAATACGGTGCTGGCTAGGGTCTGCACCGCCTTTTGGTCAAATATTAAAAAAGTTCACAATCAGTGTTGGGCAGCCAGGCCCGCCGGCCTGCCTTCGGTAGGCTGGTCATCTGACTTCGCCGGGGAGAGGTCGTAGTTGCCTACGCGCTGGCCGATGGTGTCGAAATCGAAGCGCGCCTGACGGCTGGCCAGACTCATCACCACGCATACTAGGGTACTGGCGCCATAAGCGGTCAGCGAGGCTAGTAGCACGGTGTAGTCACGTAAGAAACCGGTCGCGAAAATCAGCGAGGCAACAAGGGTGAGAATGCCTGCGATGAAACCGGCCGTTTGGCCGAGAAAGCCAAACACCATCAGGCCTATGATAACGCCACCGCCGATGCAGGCGAGCAGCTCGAAAAATAACCCACCGGGGCCAGCAAGAGAGATCAACTCGAAGCGCGCAGCGCAGAACAGCACCATGGCGACAAGCACCGAGGTGGTAAAGGCGGCGTTGGTCACGCGGTTCCAGAAACAGCTAGCGATTACAGGGAAAACGATGGCACCCCACAAGGCACCGACGAACACCAGCATGACCAGGATATCCAACGAAAAGCTGGCGAACACGATGCCTATTATCGTGGCGACGATCATAGTCAGACGCCCCACCAGCAGCATGCGCTTGGGATCGGCCCTGCCGCGGGCGATGTTCTTGCCATAGACATCAGCCATCATGATCGCCGATAGCGCGGAGAGGTCGGAGTCGGCGGTGGACGACAACGAGCCAATCACCAGGATGAAAAACAGCGCGATGAAGATGGGTGGCAGGTAGCCTGAGACCATTTGCGGAATCAGGTTGTTCATGTCGCCGTTGAGCGGCTCGACACCAAGGGTCAGCGCCATCAGGCCGATCATGCCCAACCCTATAACGATCGCCCCGTAACCTATGGTAGCGGTGAGGAAGGTGGGTTTAATGTGCTCTTCGTTCACAGCGAATAGGCGCTGGGAAATCGTCTGGTTGCCAATGGCGTAGGCCAGCACCGCGACGAAGAAGGGCGCGCCCTGATTGAGGATGGCGTCAGTGGAAAAGAAGTTGGTCTGCTCGACGCTAAGGTTGTCGAGACCGGCAACTAGCTCTGATGGGCCGCCCATGGCGAAGAACACCGCAGGAATAATCACGATGGCAATGGCCATGAGCGCCACCAGCTGGGCGAAGTCGGTTAGTACCGAGGCGCGAAAGCCCGACCACAAAGTATACAGCAGCACCCCGACTCCGGCGATGATCACCCCGGCCTGGAAGGAAAGTGGCGAGAGCACTGACACCAGCGCCCCGGCAGCGGTAAAGTTGACCATCAAGCTGATCACACTGCCCAGGACATTGGAAAGCGCTAGAATCAGCTGGCTGGAAGAACCATGTCGCGCATGAATCAGCTCGCCCAGGGTGTGGGCATTGGGGGCCAGCTTGCGAAAACGTCGACCGAAGGGGTAGATGAATAGGATCATCAGAGCCCCCCAGAGTCCGTAGTGTATGGGCCCTGATACGCCATAGGTATAGCCGGAAGTGGCCGCAGCATAGAAGGAGGCCGCCCAGATCCAGGTGGCGGTCATGCTAGCTGCACCGATCCCAAACCCTACGCGATGATTGGAAACCATGAAGGCGTCGGCATCCTCGTTCTTTTTGCGAATGCCGAGCGTCATTAGGTAGGTACCGCCATAAAAGGCAATCAGCAGCAAAACAACAGTCAGGGTCGAGAATTGATATAAAGACTCACTGTTCAAAAGCAATTCCTCTGTGGGTGGAACAAATACGCGCAAGGGCCGTCGCACGCAACATGCTGAACGCAGTGGCAACATGGCAGATCCGGCGCAGGGCGTGAGCGTTGCTTGGATGACAGACAGTCGGCTTGTTGGCGCAGAGCTCAGCCGCTGGCATTATCAAGACACGGCAAAAAGACGCCGAATGGGGGCATTAACCCCAAGCGGGGAGGTAGGGTGGCGGGCGGCGCGGCATGCAGCGGCCCTCATCCGAATAATGGCTCGACATGGATTCCCTCTTCTATCGATAGCGTCCGCATCGTGCGGAGAGTCGAAAGTGCCGGTGATCCAAACTGTGGTGAGGCAATACCAAGCGGAACCCTTGCGGGTGCCGATAATAGGGGTTGTATGTGGCTCAAGGCCAGTACCCCAGAGGAGCAATACCTTAAGGTTTACAGTGCAAAATGTCCAATTTACGTCCGATTAGTGGTCAATTGTCAGGTTTGTCAGAAAGGCCTGCTGCGACTGGTGCCTGGCGCCTGACCTCGCTGAAGAACGGCGAGCGTCCCAAGCAGTTGACCCTGGACATCGACGGCCTGCCGATCGAAGTCCATGGCCATCAGGGCGGCTCGGCCTATCATGGCCTTTACGGTACCCGCATCTACTCGCCGCTGATCGCCTCGCTGGCCGAAACCGGCGATATGGTCGGCGGGCTACTGCAAGAGGGTAACGCCGGCCCGGCAGAGAACGCCGACACCTGGATTCCGCACCTGGTGAAGCGGCTCAACGAGAGCACCGGAGCCCAGGTTCGAGTGCCATCGACGCCGGATTCACCGACAACGACACGCTGGAGGCGCTGGAAGAGCGCAACATCGAGTACCTGGGCCGGGTGCGCAGTCACACCGGTCTACAGAAGCTGGCAGCACCGCTCCTGAAGCGGCCACCCGGCCGGCCACCCGAGAAGCCTCGGGAGTGGTGCCACGATCTGGAGTACCAAGCCGGCTCCTGGCCGGCACCACGGCGCGTGGTGTTGGTGGTGCAGGAACGCCCCGATGACCTGCTGCTGCATGCCTTCTTCCTGGTCACCAACCTCGGCAAGTTCGACTGGCCGCCGGAGAAGGTCCTGGCACTCTATCGCAAGCGCGGCAGCGCCGAAGCGCACGTGGGCGAGGTGAAGCCGGCGCTCGACGTGCACCTCTCGTCGACCGATCGCGGCGCCTCCACTGTTCAGGACGTGATGGCGCGCAACGAGGTGAGCCTGCTGCTCAGCCTCTACGCCTACCAGGGCCTGCATGGCCTGCGCTGCCTGCTGGAGCGGCAGACTCGGCAAGGCTGGAGTCTGAGCCGGCTTCGTGAGCAAGTGCTCAAGACCGCCGCCACCTTGTCGCTGCACGCTCGGCGCATCACGGTTCACCTCGGCGCCGCCGCCGACAAGTGGTGGCCGACCTTGCTTAAGGGGCTACCAAAGCTGACCGCGTTGAGTTGACGCTCCAACGAGACCACCACAGCACCAGAAAGCGAGCGACCGGAGCGGCGGTCGGCGATCACGGTTGCTTGGACGGCCGCAATCGATTCCAAAGAGCTATAAAAAAGGTAACTATTCAGTTGGCTGTGGGTAGGGGGTCGCCAACCACCTGATTTTTCTGCATAGTGTACCCAGACAACCGACATGCCATGCGGTGACATGACCATCAGCGATATCAACGTCGACGAGGCCCTGGAGCGGGTCCGGCAGCAGCTCAAGGAAGACCAGACGGTCTCGCCGTCGCTGCGTGCGGCCATCGATGTCCTGATGCTGCTGGTCAAGCTGATGGCCGACCGACTGGCCACCAGCAGCCGCAACAGCAGCAAGCCACCGTCCCAGGACCCCAACCGCCAGCGCCGCACGCGCGCCAAAGGCGAGCGGCGCCCCGGCGGACAACCGGGGCATGAGGGCAAGACGTTGGCGCCGGTGACGGACCCCGACGAGGTGGTCAAGCTCCGCGTCGATCGTCGGCAACTCCCCAAGGGGCGCACTTACCGCCCGGTGGGTGTTGAAACGCGCCAAGTGCAGGACATCGTGATCCAGGCCGTGGTCACCGAGTACCAAGCCGAGGTTCTTGAAGACGATAAGGGACAACGCTACGTGGCGCCGTTTCCCGAGGGTGTGACGCGGCCCATCCAGTATGGCCCTCGCCTCAAGGCGCATGTCGTCTATCTCTCCCAGTATCAGCTGTTGCCCTATGCCCGTATCCGCGAGTTGCTGACGTCCCAGTGCGGTCTGGCGCTGAGCACCGGCACCCTGTTTGCTTTCAACCAGGAGGCCTACCAGCGGGCCGAGGCGTTCGCCGAGTGGGTGATCCCGGCGCTACGCGAAGCGGCCACCGTGCATGCCGATGAGACCGGGATGCAGGTCGGCGGCAAGCGCTACTGGCTTCACAGTGCCTCCAACGAGGCCCTGACCTGGTTGGCCCCACACGCCAAACGCGGCCAGGAGGCGATGGACGCCATCGGCGTATTGCCCTTCGTGAATGGTGTGCTGGTGCATGATCACTGGAAGCCCTACTACCGCTACACGGATTGCCGGCACGCCCTGTGCAATGCCCACCACCTGCGGGAATTGACGGCGGCCTGGGAGAACGATGGCCATGCATGGGCCAAGGCGCTGCATGACCTGCTGCTGGACATGCGTCGCGCCGTGGAGGCGGCGGATGGCAGTTTATCGGCCGATGAGACGCGCGCTTGGCGACAGCGTTACCGAGACTGTTTGGCAAAAGGGGACGCCGAGTGCCCACCGCCGGTCACACCACCCTCTGGAACACGAGGCCGGGTCAAGCGCACTAAGTCGCGCAACCTGCTGGAACGCCTCCGGGCGTACGAGGACGACGTGCTGCGTTTCCTCGACGACCCTGCCGCTCCCTTCACCAATAATCAGGGGGAGCGGGATCTGCGGATGACCAAGGTTCAGCAGAAGATCTCGGGGTGTTTTCGCTCCTGGGAGGGCGCCGAGATCTTCTGCCGGATGCGCAGCTTCCTCTCGACCGCGGTCAAACAGGGCCTGGCGGCGCACACGGCACTGGAGCAGCTGTTTGCCGATGAGGTGCCCGCCTTCATGCGGCGGGAAGAGCTGGACCAGGCGGCGTGAGCTAAACAGTTACGAGTAGTTTTGAAATTCTCGAGTAATCGGATCGCCTTGGCTGCCAGTCACCAAAATTTGATCAAAGCGGCTCCAACGCACCCAGGACGCCCCGAACATCAGCTTGAGACGGTCAGTCATCTGCTGGGTGAGTGAGAAGTTAACCGTCTCAGGGGTGGTCAAATCCAGGTTAGCAGTATCCCGGCTAACGACATTCCCAAGCGGGTCGGTAGCGCTAAAATCACCTTCCAAAGTGTAGTCTACTTTCGAGCGGTAGGTCAGGCCCAACGTAGTTTCAGGCACCGGCTGATAAATAACCCCCAGGTTATAGCCCCAGGCCTCATCTTCACCATCCACTCGCGAGTCAAGCTCAGCAAAACCAGGCCCAGGAGAAGGAGTAGGAACCTTCCGTCGAAGCTCACCCTCTATTTGGTTGTAGGTAATACCCGCCCCGACCGACCACTGATCATTAAATCGATAAGACACGGTAGGCTGTGCGCTTGTTACCGTTACTTCTGTCAAAGTACCAAAGTCACGGCCCACGAAATTATCTTCGTAATCGGTTTTGGAACCGAAAGGCGCATAAACACCAAACCCGAAGGCCAGTTTGTCACTGACAGGGTGCGCGTAAAACGCAAAGGGGATAAGGCTACCCGGCACCATATCGCCTTCACTGCTTCCCGCCACCGGGGTTCCGCCAGCTCGGGTAGCACTAGCATTGTCGATATCTGTACTGACATCTAAATACGTCGCCCCCGCTGAAAATTGCGCGCGGTCCAGAAACGACATACCGGCAGGGTTACCGTACACAATGGTGGCATCGTTCACGTTCGAGCTACGGCCCGCATGACCATAGCCCTGGCCGCTGACGCTCTGCTCGTTAATCTGATATCCGCCTGCGTTAGCTTGGCTTGCAAAGGTAACTGCTGCAACCGCGGCCGCTAGGGTTAATTTCTTGAAGTTATTATGCATTGTGGGCCTCTCTCCCGATGATCCGGCGGACGGTGCGTTCCATCCGCATTGTTCTGACACCTCAGTTTTCGCCCAATGCTTGGTTCGGTTCAAGTGCAAACGAGCGTTTTATTTTATTTTTGGCTTATACATTAGTCGCACGCTCGTTTTAAATCAGTGTTTTAGTCATTTCGACTGAGTCGATCACGCCCACTTGACCTATGGGTTACCCAAAGGTTTTACAATGCAGTTTGAACATTTACCGCCAATCAGGGGGAGGTTATGTCGTTAAGCGATTTAAAAGTTGGCGAGCTTGCCAAGCGCGGTCACGTCACTGCTGAAACCGTCCGCCATTACACCCGAGAAGGGTTGCTATCGCCCCAACGGCACCCTGATAACGGTTACCAGCTCTATTCCGCTGCGGATCTGGAGCGCCTGCACTTTATTCAGCGGGCGCGCAAGCTAGGGTTTAGCGTAGCGGAGATCCGCGACATCCTGGCCCATGCCGACCAAGGCGACTCCCCCTGCCCGCTAGTGCGCGATCTGCTTGCCCACCGGCTGCCGCAAATACGCGCGCGGATTGCCGAGCTAGAGGCACTTGCCGAGCGTATGGAGCAGGCACTGGAGAGCTGGCGCGACATGCCCGACGGCACCCCCGACGGCCATAGCCTGTGCCGCTTAATCGAAAGTTTTCCTGAGGAGGCCCCATGCAGCACGACACCGAGCAAACCGTGATGCTGATACGCACCGTGCCGGGTATGAACTGCCAGGGCTGCGTTAAGCGCATGCGTGAGGCGATTCAAGCCCAGGACCCGGCCGCCCAAGTGGAAGGGTTTCCTGCAGAAAAGCGTCTGGAAGTGACCAGCTCCCTTGACGATCAAGCGCTGGATAGTGCGCTCAACGATGCGGGCTACCCGCCCAGCGACGACGCGAGTGACGCACCACACCCCGACGCACCTGAACCCGCTGAATCGCAGAGCGCTCCCGTGGATGCGCCCCAACTGCGCCTGCTGATTAGCGGTATGACCTGTGCGGGCTGCGTGAAAAGCGTTGAGAAGGCGCTGGCCAACACGCCTGGAGTGAACAGCGCCTCGGTGAATTTCGGCACGCACACTGCCCAAGTTACAGGCAGTGCAACGCCTGATGCGCTAATGGCCTCCGTTGCTGAGGCAGGCTATCGCGCCGAACCGATTGTGGATATACGTGAAGCCGAGCGCACTCGCGAGGCGCAAGAGGCCGTTACCTACCGCCAGCGCCTCAAGGGCAGCGTGCTGTCGCTCTCCCTCGCCATTCCACTGATGCTGAGCATGTTCGTCTATCACCCACACCCCATGGGCGCCGGCCGCTTGTATTGGCTGGTGATTGGCCTGCTGACGCTGGCTATTTTGGCCTTTCCTGGGCGGCACTTTTTCACCAACGCCTGGAAACAACTCAAGCACCACCAAGCCAACATGGACACCCTGGTGGCCATGGGCACCGGCACCGCCTGGCTCTACTCGATGATGGTAGTGCTCTTCGCCCCCTGGTTGCCTGAGGTGGCTCACGGCATCTATTTTGAAGCGTCGGCCATGGTGGTCGGGCTTATTCTGCTGGGCAACGCCATGGAGCTACGCGCCCGAGGCCGCACCAGCAGCGCCCTTAAACGGCTGCTCGACCTGCAGGAGAAAACCGCCCGGGTGATACGCGACGGCGTTGAACAAGAAATCGCGGTGGACGATGTAGCGCTGGATGACCATATTCGCGTGCGCCCCGGTGAGCGGCTGCCGGTGGATGGCGTAGTGCTCGACGGCCAGAGCTATATCGATGAATCCATGCTTACCGGCGAACCGGTGCCCGTGCATAAAACAGCGGACGATGACGTAAGCGCGGGCACGGTGAACGGTAACGGTAGCTTGGTGTACCGCGCCACGCGCATCGGCCGCGATACCCGTTTGGGGCGCATTACCGAGCAGGTGGCCAGCGCACAAAACTCCCGCCCACCGATTGGCGAGCTGGCCGATAAAATATCAGGCGTATTTGTACCCACCGTGATGATTATTGCGGTGCTAACGGCCCTTGCCTGGTACAACCTCGGACCCGCTCCGGTGGCTATTCATATGCTGGTTACTGCTACTACCGTGCTAATTATCGCCTGCCCCTGCGCGCTGGGCTTGGCCACCCCGATCTCTACCATGATTGGCGTGGGCAAAGCCGCCGAGCATGGCGTGCTGGTGCGTAGCGGCGAAGCGCTGCAAACCGCGAGCCGCCTGACCACACTGGTCGTCGATAAAACGGGAACACTGACCGAAGGCAAACCTCGTGTGACCGAGGCAACGGTGCTGCACGATGATAGCGCCCAAGTGCTGGCCTGGGTGGCCGCCCTAGAGAGCCGCTCGGAGCACCCCCTTGCCAAAGCGCTGACGGCCTACGCCGAAGAGCACGACGCCCGCCCTGATACGCTGGCTAGCTTTGATAGCGTGACCGGCGGCGGTGTTAAAGGCACCAGCCAAGCCAATGACACGCTGCTGCTAGGCAATGCGCGCTTATTGGAAGCGTCTGGCGTCGACCTTTCCCCAGCAGACGAGAGCATTCGCCAGCTGGAAGCCAAGGCGCGCTCGCTGGTCTATTTGGCCGTCAACGGCAAGCTGGCCGCCCTCTTCGGCGTTAGCGACCCGCTGCGCAAAGATGCCGCTGCCGCCGTGAAGCGCTTGCAGGATGATGGGTTAACCGTGGTGATGTTGACGGGCGATAACGAGCATACCGCTGCTGCGGTGGCCCGCGAGGTCGGCATTAGCGAGTTCAAGGCAGGTATGACGCCTGACGACAAGCACGCAGAAATTGAGCGCCGCCAAGCGGCAGGCGAAGTGGTCGGCATGGTGGGCGACGGTATTAACGACGCCCCCGCGCTGGCCCGGGCCAACGTGGGTTTTGCCATTGGCCAGGGTACCGATATCGCCATGGAGAGCGCCGGTATTACGCTGATGCGCGGCTCACTACACGGCGTGGCCACGGCGATTGAACTGAGCCGCGCCACGCTCTCTAACATCAAGCAGAACCTGATCGGCGCGTTTGGCTATAACGTGCTGTGCATCCCGATTGCCGCTGGCGTGCTCTACCCCATGACCGGCATGCTGCTGTCACCCATTATTGCGGGCGCGGCCATGTCGCTCTCCTCCATCACCGTGGTCAGCAACGCCAACCGCCTGCGGTTATGGAAGCCCACCCAGCAGGAGGCCGTATGAGTTTACTGATCAATCTTGCGGGTATCGCCGTCATTGGCTTGATCGTCTGGTGGTTTTGGCTTAACTAGCAACCGTTTAGCTAACCCCGATATAACGCCCTGGCTTGTGGTTCAGGGCGATAATCAAGTTGAGCATCAGCGCCCCCAACACCGAGTAGCCTACGCGGTCTAGGGGTAGCTGGGTGAGTGCCACCAGCAGGATCACGGCGTCGATGCCGAGCTGCACATAGCCTGCCCGCAGGCCATGTTTATCCTGCAGGTAGAGGGCAAGAATGTTGATACCGCCGAGGCTGGTGCGGTGGCGAAACAGCATCAGCATGCCAATCCCCATCAATGCGCCGCCCATCAGTGCCGCGTAGAGCGACGGCACGTTGGCAAATTCGACCCACCCCTGAGTAAGCTCGGAGAACAGCGAGACCAAGCCAATGGCGACAAAGGTGCGCAGCGTAAAGCTCCACCCCATGCGTTTGATCGCCAGATAGTAAAACGGCAGGTTGATGGCAAAAAACCACACGCCAAATCCCCACCCGGTCAGGTAATTGAGCAGTAGCGCCATCCCTGCGGTACTGCCGGTGAGCAGCACCGCGTGGGTGTAAAACGTCACCCCTAGCGCCACAAACAGCGTGCCCAACAGCATCGCCATGATGTCTTCGTAGGGCTTGTGAGGGTCTTTAGGCAGGTCTTCCATGCGCATGAGTGCGTCCTTTTTAGGATTATTAGAGCGGCCGCTTAAGCGGCCAAGGACGCGAGGATAGCGGAGAGTATTAAACGGGGCTAGCGTGCTCCACCATGAGCTGCAATGACTCGCGACCGCGCCAGCGGTTGCGATTGAGCTTGTAAGCGCAGTGCAGCGTATCGCCCACGCTAAACGAGGGCAACTCCCCCGGTGTGAGCGCGCGAAACCAAATCGCTTTGCTGGTGACGGCCCCCATGGAGAGCTCCATCATCAGGTGCGAACCTTCTGCACCCACCGGGCGCAGCGCTTCCACAATAAAGCGCCCTTCAAATAGCGGCGGGTCGAACTCCCGCCCGTAGGGGCCTAACGTCTCGATTTCCACCAGCGTCGCCAGCGAGAGTTGGGCGGTCGAGAGCTCGCCATCGGTCCACAGACGCGGGTAGAGCGGTGTATCGCCCAGCTGCTCACCGACCGCCTGCAAAAACGCGGCTTTGAAGGTGTCGAGCTGCTCCCGTGGCACGCCCACGCCTGCAGCGCCACTGTGGCCTCCAAAGCGCGGCAGCGCCTCTGGGGCAAGCTCAAAGGTGCGCTGTAGTGCGTCCCGTAAATGCAGCCCGTCAATAGAGCGGCCGGAGCCGGTAAGCATATTGGGTGCCGCCGCCCGCGTAAGCACCACGGCTGGGCGTCCGTAGGCCTGCACCAGCCTTGAAGCGACGATGCCCTGCACGCCGGGGTGGCCATCTTCCAGCAGCACCACGACGGCAGGCTCGTTGGCCTCCAAGGCGGGAACGGCGAGCGCCCGCGCCTCCTCAGCCATATCTGCCTCAATCGCCTTGCGGGACTGATTATCTTGGTCCAGCACTTCGAGTTGACGGTTCGCGACGCCGTCGCTCTCTGCCAGCATAAAGTGCAGTGCCGCGTAGGGGTCATCTAGCCGCGAACGGGCGTTGATCCTGGGGCCCATCTGAAACGCCAAGGTTTCAGCGTTGAAGGGCACGCTGTCGGCCCCTAAGCGCGCGGCCATGGCTCGCCAGCAGGCGGCGTCCATGCGGTTGATTAGCGTCAGGCCATGGCTGACCACCGCCCGATTGGCGGGGCTTCCGCCTAGCGAGACGCAGTCCGCCACGGTGCCTAACGCCACGTAGGAGAGCCACGGTGAGAGCTTCGGCGTGGCCTCCGGCAATACGCCCCACTCCACCAGTACGCCGCGGGCGAGCGACATCAGCAGCCACGCCACCATGCAGCCCGCAATGGTTTTATCCGGGTAGTGGCAGTCGCTGCGGGTCGGGTTCACGCAGGCATACGCCGAGGGTGGTGGGCCTTCCAGGGGCAGCGCATGGTGATCACTGACCACCACATCGATACCGGCTGCTTTCAGCCGCGCAATGCACGGCTCGTCAGAACTGCCGCAGTCGGCGGTAATCACCAGCGTGGGCAGCGGTTTTAAGCTCAGCGTTCGCTCCACCAGCGGCAGGCTGATGCCGTAGCCGTCGTGAATGCGGTGACCAATTAAGCTGTGTAGCTTGTGCTCGGGCACGCCAAATAGCTCGACCAGCGTACGCCGAATGACCACGTGAGAGGTGATGCCGTCCACATCGTAGTCGGTCAGAATGCCTATGGACTCGCCCTCGGCGACCGCCTGGGCAATCCGCTCCGCCGCTCGGCGACCATCGGCAAGTTTTTCAGGATGCACGAGATAGCGCAGGCTGGGCGACACCAGCGGCGCAAGCTCCCCGGTATAGCCGGGCAGCCGCGACGCCAAAAGCCTTGCCTGAAGCTCGCTCAGCCCTTCGGATTGCGCACGCAAATAAACAGCCTCGTCCAGGGGACGAGGCTCTAGGCGGGGCTGGTTACTCTGCTGAGAAAGGGGTGACACTTGGGTCATATCACCTCAGCGACGGTTGTCAGCGACGAACTGCTGTACCGCGCTCAATTCGGCGGGCAACACCGTGTAGCGCTCTTCGCGCTCCAGCAGGTCGTCCATGTGGGTCGGCAGCGGTACGCCCTGGAAGCCCGCTTTCACCACTGCCTCGGCGAACTTCGCCGGGTGGGCGGTGGCCAGGGTGATCATCGGCGTGGAGGTATCCACACGCGCCCGCTCGGCCGCTCGGTAGCCGGTAGCCGTATGCGGATCAAGAATTTCCCCGGTGCGATGATGCGCTTCTCGAATCACTTCTAGAATCGTCTCGTCATCGACGCTGTAGCTGGCGAACTTCTCGCGCAGCTTGGCCAGCGGCGCATCGGCAAGCGCGGTGGGCGCTTGCTGGAAGCGCTCCAGCAGAGCTGCCACGGCGGCACCATCACGGTCGTAGGCATCGAACAGCAGGCGCTCGAAATTGGACGACACAACGATATCCATAGAGGGTGCCAGCGTGGCCGCGAGCTCTTTCTTGGAGAAGTCGTTGGCCGCCAGGGTACGATGCAGAATGTCGTTGGCATTGGTGGCAATGATGAACTGCTTCACCGGCAGCCCCATCTTGTAAGCCATATAGCCCGCAAAGACGTTGCCGAAGTTGGCCGACGGCACACAGAAGCTCACTTCCCGCTGGGGCGCACCCAAGGCCACGCCTGCGGCCACGTAGTAGACGATCTGGGCCATGATGCGCGCCCAGTTGATCGAATTCACTGCCACAAGCCGCGTGCCGTTCAAGAAGCCTTGATTGGCAAAGCTGGCCTTGACCATCGCCTGGGCGTCGTCGAAGTTGCCTTCGATGGCGATGTTGAAGACGTTGTCGGCGAGCACCGAGGTCATCTGACGGCGCTGCACTTCGGAGACGCGGTTGTGGGGGTGCAGTATAAAAATATCGAGGTTGTCGCAGTGGCGGCAGCCTTCGATGGCCGCCGAGCCGGTGTCGCCAGAGGTGGCGCCCATGATCACCGCGCGTTCACCACGCTTTTTCAGGAAGTGATCCAGCAGTCGCCCCAACAGTTGCAGCGCCACGTCTTTAAACGCCAGCGTCGGGCCGTGGAACTGCTCTAACAGGAAGTGGCTGGCATCCAGCTGCTTTAACGGCACCACTGCGTCGTGGTTGAACGTGGCGTACGCCTCGGTCACCAAACGGCGGAAGGTCTCGTCGTCGATCTCACCATTGACGAACGGCTTCATCACCCGAAAGGCGATCTCGGCATAGGAGAGCCCGGCCATGCTGGCCAGCTCTTCACGGCTGAAGGTCGGAACGGTTTCCGGTACGTAGAGGCCGCCGTCGCTAGCCATACCGGTGAGCACCACCTCTTCAAACGAGAGGGCGGGCGCTTGCCCACGCGTGCTGATATAGCGCATCGGTTACTCTCCCTCGTCCAGGCTTTCCACGCGAATACGCGTGACGGGGCCTGCAATATCCGCCATGGCTTCGATCTCGCGGATCGCTTCGTTCATCTGCTTCTCTTTGGTGCGATGCGTCAGCAGAATGATCGGTACCAGCTCGCCTTCGGTGGCCTCTTTCTGAATCAGCGCTTCAATGGAGATGCCCTGCTCGGCCAGAATGGTCGCTACACGGGCCAGCACACCGGGGCGGTCTACCGCCAGCAGGCGCAGGTAGTAAGCCGTGGTGATCTCTTCCATCGGCATAATCGGCAGCTGGCTCACGTCTTCGTCGATGCCGCTAAACGCCAGATAAGGTACCCGGTAGTGGTGGTCGGTGGCGATGTCGCGGGCCACGTCCAGCAGATCCGCCACCACGGCAGACGCCGTTGGCTCAGCACCCGCACCCGCGCCGTAATACAGCGTGGGGCCAACCGCGTCGCCCATGACCGCAATGGCGTTTTTCACACCATGCACATTGGCCAGCAGGCGCTCTTTGGGAATCAACGTGGGGTGAACACGCAGCTCAAGGCCTTGATCGGTACGCTTGGAGATCCCCAGATGCTTGATGACGTAACCGAGGTTGTCGGCCTGCTCCACGTCTTCGGCAGTAATGCGGGAGATCCCTTCGGTGAAAGCTTTTTCAAACTGCAACGGCACGCCGTAGGCAATCGAGGCCAGGATGGTCAGCTTGTGGGCGGCATCGATGCCTTCCACATCGAACGTCGGGTCGGCTTCGGCATAGCCAAGCGCCTGGGCCTCGGCCAATACGTCTTCAAAGGCACGGCCTTCGTCGCGCATGTGAGTCAGAATGAAGTTACCGGTGCCGTTGATAATGCCCGCGACCCACTCGATACGGTTAGCACCCAGGCCTTCACGCAGCGATTTGATGACGGGAATCCCCCCCGCGACGGCGGCTTCAAAGGCAACGATCACGCCCTTTTCATGGGCCGCACGGAAAATCTCGTTACCGTGAACGGCGATCAGCGCCTTGTTGGCGGTGACCACGTGCTTGCCGTTGGCAATCGCGGTGAGCACCAGCTCGCGGGCAATATCGTATCCGCCAATCAGCTCGACCAGCACATCTACGTTGGGGTTGTTCGCCACCTCGAAGACATCGGATGTCGCGTTAATGCCGGTAATATCGCAGTCGGGATGAATACTGCGGTGGGCAACCTGCTCAATCACAATCGGGCGGCCTGCGCGGCGGCTAATATCATCCGCGTTGCGCGTTAATACGTTGAAGGTGCCGCCACCCACAGTGCCTAACCCACAAATGCCTACTCTTACCGGTTTCAAAATACTTCCCCTTTCGTGTTGGGCACCCGCGGGTGCCGCTTCTTAAATCAGTGTCTCAGCGTGTCCGTTCGTCACTTATGTGACGTTATTCATCTTCCAAGCCTAACATGGCAACGAGCCGCTCGGGGGGTACAAATCCAGGCACCATTTGCCCATCGGGCAGGATAATAGCTGGCGTGCCTTGTACCCCTAGCGCTTGCCCCAAGGCGTACTGATCTGCCACCGGGTTATCGCAGCTGGCTTCTGCGGCAATCGTCTGGCCCTCTTTAGCCTGATTCATCGCTTCACTGCGGTTATCAGAGCACCAGACTTGCTGGAGGGTGTTAGCGGCGCCACTGCCCATACCAGCTCGTGGAAAAGCGAGATAGTGTACCGCAATCCCACGTTCGTTGAGCTCGGGCACGGTCTCATGGAGGCGCTCGCAATAGGGGCAGGTGGGGTCGGTAAACACCACCACCGTGGCCTTGGGCTCCTCGACGCCCCTAAACACGACGCGCTCGCTCTCGGGAATCGCTGCCAGCGCCGCTGCTCGCTCTTGGTTGCGGGACTGCTCGGTCAGATTCACTAGTCCATTATCCGCATTTTGGTAGAGGTCCCCTACCAAAAAGTGGCTACCGTCGGCATTGGAGTAAAACGACTCACCGCTCTCCAGACGAACATGATAGATCCCTTCCATCGGCGTGGCGCTCACCTGCTCTACCGGCATCGGCTGGCCGTTCACCTGTAAATTTTCAGCCAAGCGCTCGGCAACATCATCGGCGTAGGCAAAAGCAGGCAGTAAACTGCCCGCCAGCACCAGCCAGGGGGCACAGGATTTCGCAGCTGAAGGCATACGTTGGCGCATTCTTTGATTAACCTCGTGGATGGTGGTCAGCATGCAGTTGCTCCAGGCGCGCCTGGGCAACGTGAGTATAAATTTGTGTGGTGGATAGGTCGCTATGACCTAACAGCAGCTGTACGACCCGTAAATTAGCCCCATGATTCAATAAATGAGTCGCGAATGCGTGGCGCAACGTGTGAGGCGACAGCGGCCGCGATATTCCTGCCGTGATGGCGTGGGCTTTAATACGGTGCCAAAATGTCTGCCGCGTCATTGAGTTATCGCCTCGCCCGGGGAACAGCGCTGGGCGCGTTGGGTCCTGCATCAACGCTGGCCGCGCCGTTTTTAAGTACTGCGCTAGCCACTCGGCGGCCTCCTCCCCCATGGGCACTAGGCGGTCTTTATCCCCTTTGCCGCGCACGCGCACCACCCCCTGGCGCAAGTTGACTGCATCGCCGGTCAGGCCAACAAGCTCAGACACCCGCAGCCCACAGGCGTAAAGCAGCTCCAGCATGGTGCGATCACGCACACCCAGCGGCGTGCCCACATCCGGGGCCAGCAACAGGCGCTCGACCTCGTCTTCTTCCAACGTATCGGGCAGGCTGGGGCGCACTTTGGGGAGCGACACGTTGGCCAGCGGGTCGCTGTCTATATGTCCATAGAGCCGTGCCCAGCGATAAAAACTGCGTAGCGACGACAACATCCGTGCATTGCTGCGCAGCTGGTATCCCTGCTCGCGGCGCTGCTCCATCCAAGCGCCAAACCGCGCGGGGGACGCCGTGAGCAACGTTTCATCATCGCGCTCGAGCTGCTCTTGCCAAGCGGTCAAATCACGACGATAGGCCGCTAGCGTATGGTCGCTGGCGCCCTGCTCTAACCACAGAGCATCCAGATAAGCATCAATCACGCTCATAGGCTAACGGTCTCACTACAAGGCGACAATCGGGTAGGGGCCGGGGTCACCCCCGGCGCCCTCCCACACCACCGGGCATACGGTTCCGTACCACGGCGGTTCATGCAGAACGTTTAAGCCATCTTACCGTATCCAGTATCGATATCAGGCCCTGATCATAAAACCACT